>NZ_JBQKJP010000015.1:0-56239 GCF_052117205.1 Candidatus Agathobaculum pullicola
GCCAAGCAGCTCGCTATCCATAATCGCCACTCCAACAACTTTCCCATGAGGCCTCTAGGTTGGTTTTCTCCCTTAGAGTTCTCTGTCCAATATGTTTGACAAACCTACAAAGGCAGCATCTCTACTGCCGTACCAATGCCAGATGTATTCGCCCGGTTTGTATTCTCCACGCGTACATATCCTGCATCAGCACAAAGCCCCTGCCATGGCGTAATGCCAACACCACAGCAGGGGCTCCGCCGGAATAAGGGGAAGTTCATTCCGGCAAACACTTTGTTGCTTTTTATGACAGGCTATTTTGTGCTTTGAGCCACGGAATAACATCTGCCAGCGTCTCGCACACCGCATCTGTTTTTGCAAGGATCTCCTGCCGTGGTATGTCCAGATCCGGAACCCAAATTGCACACATACCTGCACGATACGCAGCCTCCAGTCCTCTGCCGGAGTCCTCCAAAACCAGACATTCCGGGGCCGAAACCGTCAGACGCTCGGCAGCCAGCAGAAAACTTTCCGGAGACGGCTTGGGCTGACGGAAATCCCCTCCACCGACTATTACCGGAAAATACTCACCCAAATCCGCTATCTCAATATATTTCTGCACCACATGACGCGCCGAACCGGATGCCACGGCAGTTTTTATGCCACGGTCGGACAAAAAGTCCAGCAGTTCCCGCAGACCGGGTTTACAGGGGATTCCTTGCTCTGCAAACAGTTTTTCCATTTCTTTTCTGACACCTGACCAGCAGACATCATATGTATACGCGGGATCGATCGCACCGAAAGCGTCTGCAAATATTTGTGCACTCACGGCAAAATCAGCCCCGCACATCTGTCGCTTCATATCAATGGTAAACTGCAAGCCTCGCTTGGCACAGGCCGTTTGAAGCATTTGAAAGGCCACCCGCTCGGTTTCGAACATAAGGCCGTCCATATCGAAAATCACCGCACGAATCACACGTTTTCTCCTTTTATCCGGGAGAATTACTTCGGCAGCAGATCGCTCACCTGTTTGTCCCCGAACGTCTCGCTCCACACCTTGTCAAAGCCCTTTACCGATTCCGTCGTTGCAGGATGCGCAATCAGCGCATCAAACAGAGCCGGTGCAATAGTCACTGCCTGACAGCCGCAAACAGCCAGATTTTTGATCTGATCCACGGTGCGGAAGCTCGCTCCAATCACCTTGCACGGATATCCGCCGTTTCGGAAAGCCGTCACCATTTCCGCTACACAACTAACCCCATCAGCGCCCATATTATCGATATGGCTGACATAAGGCGCCACATAGTCCGCGCCTGCCTTTGCTGCCACCAGCGCCTGCATCATCGAGTGCACCACGGTAACCGCGACAGGGATTCCGGCCTGCTTGCACAGGCGGACTGCCTGATATCCCTCTTTTACCGCCGGAATTTTGACAACGAACTGCGCGCCGAAATAGCTTTGCAGCATTTTAGCCTGCTCAAACATTTCTGCCGCCGTGGAGCCGGTTACCTGCACAAAAACTTTCGCCCCAGTTTCATCAGCATACTTTTTGTATTCAGCCATCAGCACCGGAACAGGCTGCTTGGCCTGCGTAAATATTTTAGGATTGGTCGTAAAACCATCAATTGGGAAATATTGCGCAATCGCTTTGATTACATCAATATCTGCGATATCCACATAAAGCTCCATTTGGTTCTCCTTTCGATTTACAGTTTATCATATTACTGAAATTCTTCCAGAAGCGACAGCGCCTGCGCCTGATTTTGTGCAAGGCATAGCGCATTGCGCAGCTTTTCATTACGGCTGAGCGCCATAATATTCTCCAGAATGTGCAAGTGCTTTTTCTGATCCGGGGAGGACAGCACAAATAAAAAACGGATCCCTTTCCGTTCCATAACGGTCAACCCTTCACGATAGATGGTCAGGCGCAGTCCCAGCGTCATAACACCATCCTGCGGTCGGGCATGCGCGATTGCGATATCCTCGCTGATGACAAAATAGGGGCCGTGCGCCTCGCCCAGCGCAATCATTTTATCCACGTAGCTTTGCTGAATACAACCGCAATCGAGCAAGGGCGCCGCGGTTTTGCGAATCTCGTCTTTCCAGTCTCCCTCCGCATGGTCTGCCAATCCAATGCCGTAGGTGCACAGCATACCATGCAGACTTGCCAGAGCGGGCTTGGGCAGGTTGACCAGCGGGCCTTCCGCATTCAAATAATGATTCAGTTCCTCCCGAATCCGAATATAAGTCGAATCATCCACATTTTGGCGCACAATACGCAGCAGCATTCGCAACTGCATACTATCCGGGCTGGATTGGATATCCAGCAGTGCCATCAGGGTGGCGATATTCGCCTTAAGGTATTGCATCATGCGCTGATCACACAGTACGGAACCAATCGACAGAGCAAGATGTACGCATTGCTGCTTTGAGCTTGTGCGCGTTTTCTCTGCATCAACAGTAGCTGAGTGATCAGCTGTCTTCCTCGGAATAGAGATTCCCGATAATCAACTTTGACGCAACTCCATCAACGAGGTAGATCGTCTGCCGCTAAGACAGCACACATTAAGCGTAAGCCCGAGTTGATTGCTCAGGAGCATGATTTCAATATTCGGTTGACGTAACAGCCGTTGGAGCTTTTACCAATGTCCAGAGAGACTTTACGCTTAACCGAGTTGACTGCTTAAATAACTTCCCCATTGTGATTCGCTCCCACGTATGGTAAGAGAGTCAGTACACAATATCCTTGATCTCCTCACATAGCTGAGGATAATGAGTTTCATCTCCACTGGGAGTATCTCTATACTGAAGGACTCCTGTGATCGTGTTATTCATTCGTGATGCTTTCGCATAACCGATTCCTCTGATGCATTGTTGCCCATTGCATAAAATCTGTCGCATCTTTATTCGTTCCGCAGAATCATGAGGTAACTCCTCCCATAAAAGAGTGCTCCGTCTCCAGTACCTCGTTCAAAGCGACACCTTATGAACGAGTAATCGGTATCTAAGACTGCACCCAGTGAAGTAGGAACCGTAGCGAGTTTTTCCTTACAGGCGAGTAGCGAAGCTACGTCACCTGAATAGAGAAGAAAATAGAGTACTGAATTGATCTATAACATCCAATAGCTTAGAAGCTATTGAATGTTATTAGCGAGCGCCGGGGCCCAAAAACCACCATATATAGTGCTTTTTCGGGTGGTGTTTCCTCATTTTCATAGAGTTTCATCCGTTTTTCAAAGTATATCCCCCCATTTAATATTGGGGGCTCCCCCAAAACAATAGTTTTTTCTGCATTATTGATAGGTTTTAAATCAATTTTAATTTATACCTACTTTTCCTATGTGGTTTATATCATTTTCTTCTCCGCACAGTATTCCTTTGTATATCAAAACAGTATACTTATCGCATGAACACATGTTTTACGAACACAAAAAAAGACAGAACTACCCTACGGTAATTCTGTCTTTATTCGGAATCATATTCAATTTTGCAATCGCATTACACGATTACTGATATCTTATAGCTTGCTTTCATTATATGCCATGGGCAAGGGTACTGTCAACAAAAACCGTATCAAAAAACGCAAGTTTTTCACACACCGCTGATTTAAGAATTTCAAACTGCATTTTTCCACTGCATTTTCTCTCACAGCGTCCACAATCACGCCTATTCTTCTATATGAGACGCCTGACTTGAAGGCTTAGGCCGTTTCTCCCGTTTCTCCATCAGCTGCAAATATCGGTACGCAGTCATCCGGCTTACCCCAGCCAAACGAGCCAGTTCCGTCACAGACAATCCCTGTGCTTGGTACAGCGCATAGTACCGCAGGAACCGATCGGGGATGCGTTCAAAGGTGAGCTTCGGTCTTCCTAACTGAACCCCTTTTGCAGCGGCATTTCGCATCCCACTCTTGACCCGGGCGGAAATGATATTGCGTTCCAGCTCTGCAAACACACCTGCGATCTGGAGGAAGGCTTTGGTCATCGGGTCCATCTCCCCGCCGGTACAGTCTATCGTCAGCGAACCCTTGATGACCAACCGAAGCTTATGCTGCTCGGTAAAGGCAATCAAATCACAAAGCTGGCGGGTCGATCGGGTCAGTCGGCTGACCTCGGTCGTGGCGATCTCATCCCCTGCCTGCACCACAGAAAGCAGTCGATTCAACTGCGCACGATCGGCTTTCATGCCGGACTCATATTCCAGAAAGATGTTCTCCTCTGCGATGCCCATCTGCACCAACTCACGCACCTGTCGTCCAATATCCTGCCGCTCCTCATTGGTCGAGCATCGAACATATCCGTATTTCATACTCATCCCTTCTCTTCCATCTTTAGTCCCTGCATCATAAATTGCCGCAGTACATGACTGTAGGCAGAAAAATGATGCTGCTGCATATAACCGTCCAGTTTCGATTTCTCATTTTCACTCAAGTGGATCGTGACTGTGTACTCCTTCCGTGCATCTGCTGTCACCGGACTGCCGCTCTGCACCCAAAACGGTGCGATGCCGAAACGAGCCGCATAGGAGGAAACCTGCCCCACCTGAATGCCAAGCTGTTCTGCGATGCCCTGCTTGCTGTATTGCCGATCCTGCCGCGCGAGTGCTTGCATCTGCTCCTGTAAGTGCAGCGGGATGCTCTTGTCCGAAAACAGGCTTTCCGCATCCAGACCCAGCATGGTACAGAGCAACGCATACTCCTCGGTGTGGGCGATCTCGAGCTTGCGAAGCCGTCTCAAATGTGCCGTCGTCAAGTGCAACCCGAATACCTCCTGCACAGTCTGCTGTCCGAATGTCTCGACCAAGCGTGCATAGGTCTTTTCCTTATCCCATGCCAAGCGGTTGACGTTTCCATCCCCCAACAGGCCCGCATTCTCCGCCGCACGGTCGAGATTGTCACTATTCCGGTTTGCCTGCTCTTCCAACGGGAACTGGTACCACTGATGCAGCAGTTCGGTCAAGGCCAGTTCGGTCTCGGTTGCCTGATGGTTTTGTTTGATTTCCTCCGGCGGAATGGTCACCAGCTGACGGCTCAGCACCATGCTCGGTTTCTGCTCCGCTTCCACCAAACGACAGTGATGCTTGGGACAGAGCGGCAGCAAATGGATCTGATGCTCCGTGTGCCAGTACGCTTCTCCGTACTGTTCTCTGTCCTCCTGCGCGCAAAGCGGACAAAACCGAAGCGAATGCTCATGCAGTTTCTTTCGGACGGATAATAAAGCCGGTGCAATGTTCTGTCCTTCACAAAACCCATTCAGTAAGTCTTGTTTCCGCTCATGGGGCAAAAACAACAACCGGAACCGGAACAAAGAATGGTACAATGCCAGCTCCCGTAAATCCAGCGTCCCCTCGGGCAACACGTGCTGTAATTGCTGCATCGTTGTATTGGGCAGCAGCTCCCCCACTTTGGGATAGGTCCGGCAATCCGGGAACAACAGCTGCAACGTGTCAGACCAGTAGGCGATCCCGGCGTGCAGATGGTAGCGCATGATCACGCTGTACCATAATTCATCCGGATATAGCTGCGGAAAGAAGCCGATCATGGTAATCCCCTCTCTATCAATCCCAAGTTCTCCATACCCTGTACGATTTTCTCTGTCTCCTGCTTGCGCTTCCACAGTTCAATTAAATCCAGATTGTTTCTGCTCACGGCTTTGCGACCACGAGGATTGGCGTACAAACGAGGCACTTCCTGCGGCTCCTTCTGAACCGGCTGCTCCGGAAGTGCGGCAGGCTCGCTCACAACCTCGGACACCGTAAAATCCGAAAGCGATATCCCAGAAGGGAACTTCTTAGGCACACTCAGGTTGAGCAGCTCTATGCCCTGTTTGAGCAGCTTTTCATCCATCTGCTCCCGCCCGGCCTGAATGCTCTGTGCCTGCCCCTGCTGGAAAATCTGCATGATGTAAGACGGAATCCCGCCGGAGTGGTCATAAATCAGATTAGCCACACGGTCGGTGAGCGGCATGTATGTTTCCGTGATCTGAAACTGCCAGATCTGTTCGAGAAACTGACGATATCCTGCATCCGGACGCAACGGGAGCAACCGAAGTCCACGGGTACGGCGCTGCAAATGCTCCTGCTGGCAAAACAGCTGTTCTGCTTCCGAGGTACCGATAAAGTAAATGCTGGTGCAGGTTTCGTTGACCAGCTCCACCAGAAACTTGATGAGCGGCCTTACCTGCTTATTATGCACCGCTGTCTGAATGGCGTTCTGGATCTCATCAACCACGATCACACCAACCGCATGGTTCAGGCAGATGATTTTCACCTGCGTCACGAGCGCACTGGCAGACAACCGGCTCTGTTTGGCAGCAAACCGAAAATACTCCGAACCAATCGCACGGTCCACCGCTGCAATGATACTGTATGCCAGTGTTTTCACCGAGCAGTCGGATGGGCACTCAACAAACAGATGCAGAATCTGCTTTTTGTAGAATGGCTTACCGTTGTATTCGCTGTGGGTCACGCACTGAGGAATGAGGGACAAGCACCGCCGGACCGTCGAGCTTTTTCCGACACCGGCCACACCCAAAATCGAACCGCTTTCTGCCTCTGTTGCGAAGCTGGCAACGCTCTCCTGCCGCAGCCCCTGTATCTGGCGTATCGTGTCCAGCATGGTGATGGTCAGATAGGTGGTGCGGATTGCGCGAAGCAGCAGGTCATAAACCATATACATATAATCCATCGGCACAAACAGCTCACCCAGTTTGGCGATGCGGTTGGTCATTGGCACACCTGCAAAATCGGGTGTACTTTTGATTTGCTGTACGAAGTCCGATTTGCTCAGTTCTTCGGGTACGCTGTCCAGATAGGGATTGTCCGACATGGTGCTTTCCTCCTTTTATCGTTTTGTTGTGATGGTCTGGATGTCCCGCATCAGATCAACCCGGGCCTGCGTTTCGGCGGCACTGCACTGCTGTTTAGCGTCCTGCTCTGCGGCACGGTATTGCTGCGCTTCGGCATAGGACTGGCTGCGGTATCTGCTGCACGCTTTGGTCAGCGGCAATCTCACATACTCATCATCCTGCACCAGATACAAAAGATCGGTGCGTTCCGGGTCGTATGCCACCGTTACCTTGCTGTTCCTCAGTTTTTCCAGCAGACTACGAAATGCCGGTGCGCCATAGTGGAAGCCACGAAAACGCACGCCATGCCGATCTACAGTAGCTTCTCCCTGCGATAATGCCAGCAGTTCGTATTCCTGCGGGTCGAGTTCCAGCAAGCTGCTCCGTCCCATCTCAGCAAACCAGTGCCACAATCCGGAGGCCGTTGGTGTCACATGGTCGCGCAGCATCTCGTCCGTAAGAGGATAGTTTTTCAGCACCCTTGCGCTGTTGAGATAGACGATCGTGTGAATCAGCAGCTTGACATAATCATTCAAGGTAAGTGACGCCTGCTTGCGATAATCGGTTGCCCAGCGTTCCTGTGCGTCCGGCTCGATCATACCCTTACCACGAAGGGCTGCGGTGTAATGATTCTGAATCAAACTGAAACTCTTTTCCACCAGCCCCTTCTGATCCGGACGAAACGGGGGCAGGCTTTCGCGTTCAATGCCATACCGTTTACAGAGGGCGTCAATTCGAGACCCACAAAACTCCCGGCCACGGTCTGTAACGATCTCCCCCGGCAGTCCTGCGTTCGGCCATTGGTCTGCGGTGATCGTGATGCCGTACTTGGCACAAAACTTTACCTTGTCCTGCGCAGCGTTGGCTATACAGTACAACACCGCCTGCTCCCCGGTCTCCATGCCTGCGTAAAATCCAGCGATCAGTCCGGTAACCGTATCGACCGCCAGATACAAATTGGGTCTGCCGATCACGGTGTTTGGGTCAAGGCTGGACACCAGATAGAGGTCTCCCTGTGTGGCATCCATCTGATAACATCCGATCTGGCTTTTCCAATTCTGCGCGTTGCCAAACAGCATCCGATGATTACGCTGATAGTTGGTCAGGCCCTCCCTGCTGATCTGCTTCTGGCTGCCCTTGTGCAAGCCATGAGAGTAGTAATACTGCCGGAAGCTGCTCCATGTAGGGTGACCCTCCAACAGCTTCCCGTTATCATCCGTAAAGTGCTCAAGCAGCATACAATCGTACACCGACCGCAAGGACGGACGCTTGGCTGAGTAGTACAGCGTTTCGATGGCTTGCTGGAAAGTACGCTGGATATTGATTTGCTTACCCAAATGGCTTTCTCGCGGTTTGGGCATTAGACTGTCCTGCGCCAGATACAGCAGGTATAGCTGGTAGATCCGTCTCGGCGTGGTATGGTACTTTTCTGCAATCTGCTCAGATAATTCCTTTCGCCGTTTGAAATCTGAAACGCAGTACAGATCATCGATCATTGGTTGCAACATGGCAGTCTTTTTCGTTTCTGCTTTGCTGGGTTTTCGTTTCGCATCTGTACTTTTCAGATACCGTTTGGGAGCAGGCACACGTTGACAGACCTCCATCTGTGCAGCAGACAGAAACTGCGGTCGTTGCGGGTTCTCGAACCGGATCACCCAGCAGCCGTCTGTTTCTTGCCGCAGCACATGGTAGATCTCCTCCAGCACCTTGATAAACATGCTCATTCCTCCATTACCAGTTTCCAATCCTCGATGCCCTGTGCTTTCCAGTACCGACGAGACAGCTCCAGCTTTTCCACATAGGCGCGCTCATGTAACTTCCGTTTCAGGATCATCTCCCGGATACCGATATGTCCGTCTGTGAAAAACAGCTTGAAATCGCTTGTCCAGTCCGTAGTCAGGTACGAGCCGCGAATATCCACGCGATCGATCCGACTGAGAAAGGCAGTGTCCCAATCAATATTGGCTTCGTAGCCGCGCACATCCTCGCGTTCCTCCAACCATTTGGTGTAGTCCCGCGCACCGGCCGAGTGAACACTGCACATCGCTTGGTTCTTTTGGCTGTAAAAGCGGATTTCCCTTGTCCGTTTAGCCAGCTTTTCCATAACGCACCCTCCCTTGATCACAAAATCTTAGAATAATTCCTGAATTATGCTGAGCTTTTTGCGGTTTTTCCGTAAAATCTCAGGATAAATGCTTTATTTAAGCAAAATTATTTTTGCAACTTAACTCCCTTAAACCATGCATTATTCTTAATTATTAGTCATAATCCGAAACAAATTTTCGCAATCCATCTTAGCACCGCGAAAATCTGGTCTTCAAAATCTCATGCTAATTGCAATTACCCTTAAACTCCCTGTTATTATCCCTGCAAAAACAAACAATTTTTCCGTAAAAAACGCACTATTTTGGCCGTTTGCGCCGGATTTGCCACACAAACTCCGTCCATTATCTGTAAGGAACTGTAAACTCCGAATAATTATGTGATGCAGGATTCAGAACTTTTCTATGCTAAATGCGCCTCATTTGTCCCATTCTCTTCCATTCTCTATCCATTCTCATCCCATTCCGTTCGATCTGCTCCAATTCCTCCCTTTTCCATTCCGTCTCACCTGAAACAGGCCGAAAATCTCTCTAAAATCGACATTTTTTCTTTTTGCCCGTTTTTCATTTTCCCTCTTTTTGCAACTTTTCTTCCCCTTCCATCCCCCTTTTACCCAATAAAAAAAGACCCAAAGCACTTTCCATGCCTTGAGTCCTCGCTCTTATTTTCCCGGTTTATGCGCTTTTTTCCCGGACATTATGCCGGTTTTGTGAGGGATGTTAACAAAAATCATTTATCCTTCAGCAGGGTGTTCAGTTCCTCCATAAAGGTGTTGATATCCTTGAACTGTCGGTAAACAGATGCAAAGCGCACATAAGCCACTTCATCGACCTTGCGCAGCTGCTCCATCACCAATTCCCCAATCACTTTACTGGATACCTCGGTTTCCAGCGAGCCGAACACCCGCTGCTCGACATTATCCACGATTTGCTCGAGCTGAATGAGCGACACCGGTCGTTTTTCACACGCCTTCATCAGTCCACCCAACAGCTTCTGCCGGTCATAGGCCTGCCGCGTGCCGTCACGCTTGACCAGCATCAGCGGCATCCGCTCCACAGTTTCATAGGTGGTGAAACGCTTGAGACATTTGAGACATTCCCTACGACGGCGAATACTTGTTCCCTCATCAGTCGGACGGGAATCAACTACCTTACTGTCATCAAACCCGCAAAACGGACACTTCATTGCGTTTCCCCCTTACAAACCGGTATACAATCCTGTATTTTCCCTTATTATACCACCGCTTGTGGTATAAAGTCAATCAACACACCTTAATCTGCGGCTCTCTTTTGCTGCTTCACACCGACGCAAATCTGCTCAGCGTGTGCACTGCTCGTCCCAACTCCTCCGGCGCGTCGAAGTTGGTCCGGTAAACCTCAATGATGGTATGACCCTGATACCCTTTTGTACGCAGCCGTGAGAAAAAATCGGCATAATCCATCGTGCCTTCTCCGGGCATCAGACAGCTCTGCTCAGCGGCAAAGTCGTTGATATGCACATTGACCAGCCGTTCCCCCATCACGTCCATGAACGTCTTCCAGCTCTGTCCGGCGCGATACGCCTGTTTGATATCCAGCGTATAGCGCAGCGCGGGCACATCGCGATACAGCGCATGGATAAACGCTGGGTCGCTCGACCGACACCATGCAACATTCTCCTGCGCAAGCGTCACACCGCAGGCCGCACCGATTTCACACAGCCGCTGGTAAACCGCGCACTTGCGCTCCCATCGCGCCGGGCTATCCTGCTGTCCCATATGGCGCTCCCCGTGAAAGGTCAAAAACCGCGCACCCAGCGCCGCCGCACACTCAAAATACCGCTGATACTGCACCAGACCGTCCTCTGTGCGGCGCGTATAATCCGAAAACAGCAACATTCCTTCCATCAATGAGGTGTACGGATGCACGGATATGACATCCAGTCCCAAACTGCGCGTCTGCGCACCCAGCGCCTCATAAAAGCGCGGCTGAAATTCACTTTCCGTATTAAAGAATATTTCAATTGCGCGCACGCCCAGCTCCGCGATAATCGGCAGGGCCTCTTCCAGCGGCTGCGGATAAAAACACGCGGTTGACATGCCGATCCGCATGACTTTCCTCCCTTCTTCTGCTTTGATAGACAAACAAGCCTTGATACTGCCTCGCCTGTCTGTTTCATTTTCCCTATATCGAGCAAGTAAATCGCGAAAGGCCGGGCGCTTTGCCCGGCCTTTTTTCATCCTATTAGACGCGCTTTTTGCGGAACTTCTTGCGGAAAAAGCTCCACAAGCCAGAGGACAGCATGATGGACGACCAAGCGCCCGCCAGAATACCGACAATCAGCGGCAGCGTAAACTGCTTGAGCGACGGCACACCCAGAATATAAATCATGCCAACTGTGAACAGCGTGGTCAGCGAAGTATTGATCGTACGGCCCATGGTCTGCCATACGCTGCGCTCCGCCACCTCCTCAAACGGCTCCTTGCGCGCGGTGCGCAAATTCTCACGCACGCGGTCGAATACGATGATGGACGCGTTGATCGAATAACCAAAGATGGTCAGCGCCGCGGCGATAAAGTTGGTGTCCAGCGGAATTTGCAGCCAGACATAGACCGACAGCATGATCAGCAAGTCATGCACCAGACAAACAATCGCCGCCAGACCGCTGGTCAGTTCAAAGCGGATAGTAATGTAAATCAGCATCAGTACAATCGCCACAATCGCACACAGGAATGCGGCGCGCTGCAAATCGGAACCAACCGACGCGGAAACGTCGTTATTGTTGTAGATATCGCCCTCGGTCAGACCGTAGGTCTCAGTCATCTTTGCAATGACCGCTTCGCGCTTCTGCGAGTCAATCGAGGTCGAGCGAATCAGCACGTTCTCATTGTTGTCACCCGAAGAGGTAACGGAAGATGCCTCTATACCGGTCACTTCCGCAAACAGGCCGCCAATCTCACTCTGGAGATTCTGGTCGACCGTCTGGTGCATTGCGAACTCCATCTCCGTGCCGCCCGCAAAGTCAATGCTCAGATTGAAGAAGTTCTGGCCGAACGGCAGCAGAATGAGCGAAACCAGACCGGTCAAAACCAGCAGAATCGAAATGCCGCCAAAGATCTTGAAGTTCTTCAGAACCGCAAAACGCGGACGCAGGGCGTGGTCGTTCAGGCCGTACGCCTTGGGGCTGCGAATATGGAAGTTCACCATGCAGCGCAGCAGGAAGTGGGTCACGGTCAGCGCCGTGAACATGGAAACGATAACGCCGATGCCCAGCGTGGTCGCAAAGCCGACAATCGTACCGGTGCCGAGGAAGAACAGAACCGCCGCTGCAATGAGCGTGGTAACGTTGGAGTCCAGAATTGCGGTAAACGCACGCTTGAAGCCCGACTCAATCGCGCTCTTGACCGTCTTGCCCGCGCGCAGTTCTTCCTTTATGCGCTCAAAGATAACGACGTTGGCGTCCACCGCCATACCGATGGACAAAATGATACCCGCGATGCCCGGCAGGGAGAGGTTGACGCGAATGAGGCTGAAAATCAGCGCTTCAATTACGATGTAGAAGCCCAGCGCCAGGCAGGCAACCAGACCGGGAACGCGGTAAACGATCAGCATGAACAGGCATACCAGCAGCACACCGATTGCGCCCGCGATCAGCGAGGTGCGCATCGCGTCCGCGCCCAGCTGCGGGCCGACCGAACGCAGCTCGACCTGCGTCAGCGAGAACGGAATCTGACCGGCGTTAATCAAGTCAGCCAGCTCCTGCGCACCCTCGCGCGTAAAGGCGCCGGAGATAACACAGGAATCGTTGTCGATCTTTTCGCTGACCGAGGGGTAGGAAATGATCTGATCGTCCATGACGATATACAACTGATTCATACCGTCGCCGCCGTTTTCCGTCGAACGGGCTGCCACCGACTCGGTTGCCTCAGCAAACTTCTGACGGCCCTCATTGGTAAACTGCACCTGAACATAATGGATATCGGCGACTTCGCTGCCGGTTGGACGGCCATAGCCGTAAGAAGCCTTGGCGATGTCCTCGCCGGTCAGCCATTCCTTGCCGTCCGCATCCGCAAAGATGAGCTGTGCGGTCGTGCCGAGCGTCTGCACCGCCTCTTCCGGATTGGTGATCTGCGGAATCTCAACCGTCACGCGGTTGTCGTCCGTCAGCGTAACGGTCGCTTCGGTAAAGCCCTTATCGGTCAGACGCTGACGGATAACCTTCTGCACCGAGTTCATGTCGTTGGCCAGATTGGACATATCATAGCCTTCCGGAATCTGCGCTTCATACACAATGCGCGAGCCACCGACCAGATCCAGGCCCAGACGGATACCGTTCTCGGTATCCAGCACGCTCGGAATGATCGCCTTGAGAGCCGTCGCGGTGTTCTCATTTAACGTATCTGCAGCCGTATCATCCACGGTATCCACTGCAGCATCATCCGCGGCAGTATCCGTAGCTGCGGTGTCGTCCGCAGTCTGGTCTTCTGTTGTATCCGCGGCTTGGTTTGCCGTATCGTCCGCGGTGTTGTCTGCCGCCGCATCCGTATCCCCGGTGGTATCTGCGGTGTCAACGGTATCCGACGCTGCCGTATTCCGGAACGGCATGGTCCATCCCCCCGGAATATACACACCTGTCACTGCGGTCACGCCCAGGAAAATAATCACAAGCATGACTGCAATGAAGGAAATCACACTTTTCTTCAATGTTTCTGCCTCCTTCGTTTTCTTACACAGCTAAAGTAGTATACTGCGAAACCACTTAAAAGTCAACCACGGCGCCGACGCTTACAGGTTGATCTCCACTGTAACCTCTTCTCCCTCCAGATAGGGTGCAATCGCCGGACGGACGCACTCGCTTAAAAACTCATCGACCTGCGACTGGCAGCGGCCGGTGTAGGCTGCCGGATCGAGGTGCTCGAGAATCTGCTCGCGCGTCATACCGAACATCGGATCGGCCGCAATGCGGTCAATCAGATCGTTGTCCAGCCCCTCTTCCTTAATGCGCTTGCCTGCCGCCATGGAATGTTCACGGATGCGCTCATGCAGTTCCTGTCGATTGCCGCCGCGCTTGACCGCATCCATCATGATGTTCTCGGTCGCCATGAAGGGCAGCTCGTTCATCACGTGTGTATGGATGACCTTGGGATAAACCACCAGACCGGAAACCACGTTAATCATAATGTTGAGAATCGCATCCACTGCAAGGAACGCCTCCGGAACGGAAATACGCTTGTTCGCCGAATCGTCAAGCGTGCGCTCAAACCACTGGGTCGCGGAGGTGAACGCCGGGTTTAAGCTGTCGCAGATGACATAGCGTGCCAGCGCGCAGATGCGCTCGGAACGCATCGGATTCCGCTTATACGGCATCGCGGATGAGCCAATCTGATGCTTTTCAAACGGCTCCTCAATCTCCTTGAGGTGCTGGAGCAGCCGCAGATCGGTGGCGAACTTGGACGCGGACTCGGCAATGCCGGCAAGCGTCGCAAGCGTCTGCGCGTCAATTTTGCGCGAATAGGTCTGACCGGACACCGGAACCACGCCCGCAAACCCGAAATCGTCCGCGATGCGCTTTTCCAGCTCCTTGACCTTGGCCTCATCCCCGTCAAATAATTCCATGAAGGATGCCTGTGTGCCGGTTGTGCCCTTCGAGCCAAGCATACGCAGATTTTCGATACGGTACTCGACCTCGTTCAAATCCATCAGCAGCTCGTTCATCCAGAGCGTCGCACGCTTACCGACGGTTGTCAACTGGGCGGGCTGGAAATGCGTAAAGCCAAGCGTCGGCTGCGCCTTGTGCGCATCGGCAAAGCGCGCGAGCTTGTCCAGCACGACCGCAAGCTTTTTGCGCACCAGCAGCAGGCCCTCTCGGATCTGAATAATATCGGTGTTGTCGCCGACATAGGCGCTCGTCGCACCCAGATGGATGATACCGGCCGCCCCCGGCGCGGCCTTGCCGAAGGTGTACACATGCGCCATCACGTCATGGCGCACCTCCTTCTCGCGTGCACGCGCGGTATCGTAATCGATGTCGGTCAGATGCGCTTCCATCTCGTCGACCTGCTCCTGCGTGATGGGCAGACCAAGCGCCATCTCCGCCTTCGCCAGCGACACCCACAGGCGGCGCCAGGTGGAGAACTTCATATCCGCAGAGAATGCGTACAGCATCTCCTCGGAGGCGTAGCGCGAGGACAGCGGGCTTTCATACACGTTATTCATGTCAGTCGTCCTTTCAACTCTGTCTTTTTCTGATTGCAACAGCAAATGGGCAGACAATTATACAGCCTATTTATTTTAACACCGCACACGGCGTATTTCAAGCCAAATCGCCCTGTTTCGCGCATATATTGTAACAATAAACAAAGAATTTTTCACCTTGCCCCATGTATTTGACACGCCTACACGCCCTGTCGCTTGACGGACGCAGACACACATGCTATCATCAGGGCAGCAAGGAATACAGGAGGTGCGCAGCATGCGAAAAGCCCGGCAGGAGGACCGCGCGGCACTGGCCGCGCTGATGTTTGACCAGTTTTACGAAAAGCAGGAATTGCAGCAGCAGTTTTCCGGCATCGATCCGGAAACCGCGCGCGCAATCGGCCCGACCGTGCTCGGTCTCGGGCAAGGCTACATTTTCTCGCGCGGCGATGTTTTTGTGTGCGATGCGCCGGACGGCGTACTG
Organism: Candidatus Agathobaculum pullicola; assembly: GCF_052117205.1. Classification (NCBI taxonomy): domain Bacteria; kingdom Bacillati; phylum Bacillota; class Clostridia; order Eubacteriales; family Butyricicoccaceae; genus Agathobaculum; species Candidatus Agathobaculum pullicola. The sequence goes on from NZ_JBQKJP010000015.1 coordinate 15,585, forward strand.
GCGGGCGCACTGGTGGGCGCTGATCCGCGCCGCCTGTCCCACTTCGGCCCGATTGGGCAGTTTTTCTACGCCCTGCGTCACAGCCGCGCGCTGCGTGACATCCCCAATTCTCTGCTTGCGCAAATCATGCGCAACAGCCGTCCGGTTTTGGCGGTGCACAGCGCGAACTGGTACAAACGCTATTGCGGTCGGCCGTATTACATCGCACAGTTCGCAGTGGCAAAGCCCTACCGCGGTACAGGCGTTGCGCGCGAGCTGCTCGAAGGTACCATTGAGCACGCTGCCGCACAGGGCTATCCCGCAGTTGCACTCGAAACACTCTCCCGCGAAAACGTGCCGATGTACCTACACTTTGGCTTCAAGCTCAAGCAGGTACACACTTGCGGAGACTTCACCGAATACCGTCTGCTGCTGCCGCTGCTCTCCCCACTTTGATACAATAAAAAGGACGTGCAAGAGCACGTCCTTTTTTGTCTGGTTCATTCTATGCGTTCTTGATGAACTCTTCCAGCCGGTCAAGACCCTTGTCAATTTCTGCCAGCGAAGTCGCGTAGCTCCAGCGAATAAAGCCCGGCGCAGCAAACGCGGTGCATGGCACCGTCGCAACCAAACCCTTTTCGAGGAAGAGCTGTGCAAAATCCTCTGCGCTCTCGATTTTCCTGCCATACATCGTTTTGCCGAGGAAGTGCTTCATGTTCATCATAACATAGAACGCACCCTGCGGCTTAATGCAGGAGACACCCTCGATGCGGTTCATACGCTCGACCAAATGGTCGCGGCGCGCCTCAAAGGCCTTTTTCATGACCTGCATATCCTCCTGCGGCCCCTTGAGCGCCACAATTGCCGCATACTGCGAAATCGTGGAGGGGGCGGAAGTCGAGTGGCTCAAATAGTTGCTCATCACGCGCGCCAATTCCGGATTGGACGCACTGTAACCGATGCGCCAGCCGGTCATGGCATAGCTCTTGGACACACCGTTGACAATGATGGTACGGTTCTTGACATCCTCACCCAGCGATGCGAAGGAAACAAATTCAATATCATCATATACCAGATTGCAATAAATCTCGTCCGCAATGACATAGATGTTGTGGCGGCAACAGACCTCCGCAATTTTTTCCAGTTCTTCATGGGTGTAGACCATACCGGTCGGGTTGCAGGGCGAGTTGAGCATAAACACCTTGGTTTTTTCCGTAATGGCCGCTTCCAACTGTGCCGCGGTAATCTTGAAGTCCTGCTCCTCTTCCGCAGCCACGATTACCGGCACCGCGCCCGCCTGCTGCACCATTTCCGAATAGCTGACCCAATAGGGCGCGGCGATGATGACCTCATCGCCCGGGTTGCACAGCGTCATCAGCGCAATATAAACCGAGTGCTTCGCGCCCGAGGCCACAACGATCTGCTTGGCCTCATAGTCCAGACCAAAATCCGCTTTCAGCCGATAGCATGCCGCCTCGCGCAGCTCCATCAGACCGGCTGCCGGCGTATAGCGGGTCTGGTTGTTCTCAATCGCTTCGATACCTGCCTGCTTGATGTGTTCCGGAGTCGGAAAATCCGGCTCGCCCGCGCCAAAGCCGACCACATCCTTGCCTTCGGCCTTCATCTGCTTGAACAGCGAGTCAATGACAAGCGTCGTCGATGCCTGTACCCCCGCCGCGATTCTGGAAATCGGTTTCAATGCCACTGCTCAGCACTCCCTTTTCGTCTCTCTATGATTTTATTATATGCCTGCCGATTTATTTTTGCAAGTCTGCGCCTGCAAAACTGCAAAACAGAGGAATAGAAAAAACCGCCGGTTTGGGCGGTTTTGGTGTGGATATTTCACAAAGCGCGGTCAAAATCGCGCGAAAAGATGACGAGCGCACGCCCGTCTCGGATTTCGACCGTAACAATCTCGTTTGCCTCCGCCTCGTTGGAAATGGTAATCATGCCCGCGCGCGTGACTGTAGCATCGCGAAGCGGATATTTTGCATTTTCAATCGTCACGCCATGCAGCACAGCGTCCAGCGGCACAAGGGAAAAATAGCGGTACGCCGCCGGCATTTTGAATTTCCGGCAGCCACCCTCATGCAAAACGATACGGTTTTGCCGGTCGAGTACGGTCAGATGCCCGCCCATCGCATACGCTTCTTCGAGCAGCGACAGGTTGGCCAGCATATGGTCGATGCGCCCGCCGGTCGCGCAGACCAGCGTCGCCTCGGTGCAGCCGCGGCGAAACACCTCACGCAGACAGCCCTGCGTGTCCGTGTCGTCCTTTTCCGGCTTGAGTCGGATGACCTCCGCACCCTCCACTTCAGGCATGGAGTCGCAATCCGAAATCATAAAATCCGGATGCAGCCCAAGCGCGCGCGCATGGCGCAGACCGCCGTCCGCACAGGCGATGAGCGCTTCCCGGTGCTCGTCCAGAAACGCACGGATGTACTCATATTCGGTTTCGGGTGCAGCCGCGAAAATCAGCGCGTGCCGCCCTTGGAAATCTCCCATTGCTTCAAATCCTTTACGCTGTCGTACAACTTGACATAGCTTTCATGGCGGCTTGTGGCAATCTCTCCTGCTTCGACCGCCGCCAGCACCGCGCAGCCCTTTTCTTTCACATGGGCGCAGCCAGTAAACCGACACTGACCGAGATAAGGCGCAAATTCAGGAAACGCATATTGCAGGTCCTCCGCCAGCACCAAATCCATCTGCTCGGTCTCAAACGAGGAAAAGCCGGGGGTATCCGCAATATAACCGCCGCCCGCAATCGGGTGCAGTTCGACATGTCGTGTCGTGTGTTTGCCTCTGCCAATGCGGTCGGAAATGGCGCCGACCGCCGCGCCGAACTGCGGATCGATGCGATTGAGTACGCTCGACTTACCCACGCCGGAATTGCCCGCAAACGCCGCCACGCGTCCGCGCAAACGCTCTTTGAGCGCGTCAATGCCGTCGCCGGTCCGCGTGCTGACACGCAGCACGTCGATACCGCTTTTCTGATAGGTTTCAAACAGCGCGTCGCCCGGATTTTCGTCCGTTTTATTGATAACCACCAGTGCGCCGATCTCCTTGTGTACCGCAATCGCCGTCACCTTGTCGATCAAAAACGGGTCGGTCACGGGCGGCGCGGCCGACGCGACTGCCACCAGTAGGTCAAGATTGGCCACCGCAGGCCGCACCAAGCTGTTTTTGCGCGGCGCAATGTCCAGCAGATAACCGGTGCCATCCTCCGGCTGAATTTCCAGCGTCACCCGATCGCCTACAATGGGCTTGCCTACCGTTTTCCGAAATCGTCCGCGCGCCTTGCACGCAATCAGGCCATCGGCGGTGTCCACATAGTAGAACCCGCCGATGCCCTTGAGAATGATCCCTTCGATCAAACCTTCGCCCCTCCCGTCAGCTGAACGTATAGGTCTGCGAGCTGGATACGCCGTCCACGCTGACCGTAACCTCATGCTGTCCGGGCGTACTGGTCAGCGGCACCGAGATGCTGCCCAGACTGGTCTCATGCGTCTCGTCATACTGCACCACGCCGTCTATCGAAATGACCACATGCGCCATATCCGTATTATCCGGCAGCGTCACCGGAACGGTTGCGGAACCGATGGTCGGTGTGGTCGGCTCCTGCGTACTGCCTCCATTGCTGCCATTGCCAGTATCGCCGCCATTGCCGCCGCTGTTCTCACCGTTGGTATCCGGCTTTTCTTCCGTATCCGAATCGTCCGGTGTGGTGGGCTGCTCGCTCTTGCCCTTGGAAATCTGAATGTTGACCGCGGTTCCCTGACTGACCTGTGTATCCTTGTTGACAGACTGCCAAACAACCGTGCCGACCGACGCGGAGCTTTCCACCTGATTGACCGAACCGAGCACCAGCCCCTTATCCGTCAGCGCCTTTTCCGCAGCGCTCTGCGACAGGCCATACAGATCGGGCACGGTGGTCTTCTTCTCTTCCTTGCCCTTGCTCAGATAAATGGTCAGCGTCGCGCCCTTTTCCAACTCCTCACCAGCAGCAGGATCGGTGCGGGTAATTTTCCCCGCTTCAACCTCTTCGCTGTATTCTTCCTTGGTCTGGTAGCTGACATCATGCTCGTCCAGCATAGCCTGCGCATATTCGAGCGTACGGCCCTTGAAGTCGATGATCTTATAGGTGTCACTGACATTGTCGCCGCCTGCGGAGACAGTCAGTGTGATAATTGCACCCTTTGTCACCTTCGTGCCCGGTTCGGGGTCCTGCTCGAGTATTTCACCGACCGGTCGGTTGGATTCCTGCCGATTCGCGGCCTCCTGAATGGTAAACTGGCCGGTATAGGTCGAATCGGCCATTACGTCGTCGATCGTCTGCCCAACCAGCGGCGGTACTGTCAGCTTTTCCTCGCCGTTTCCGCCCGTGGCAATCAGCAGACCGACCACAACCAGCGCAATCACCGCCACAACCGCCACCGCGATACCCGCGGCCAGTCCCGGCCGCCCGGATAGGCGTTCAAAGAATCCTTCCGGCTCACGCACCGCTGTTGCGGTCTCACGCCGCTGCGCCGCCGCATAAGCCGCCTGCTCCTGCGCGGCGGTACGGCGCGCCGCACGCTGCACGTCGCGGCCGATGATCTGCGTTTCACCCGTTTCAGCTTCCGTAAGGGCGTAGCCAAAGCGCGTTTGCACATTGTTTTTGAGCTGCTCCAAATCCGCGTATAACGCTTCCGCCGAAGCATAGCGCTTGCCGATGTTGGCGCACATGGCGTGCATCACGATCTCATCGAGCCCCTTGGGGATGCCGGGCATGAGCTCGCTCGGCGTAAGCGGTACAGCGTTCAGGTGCTGCATAACGACCTGTAGGGCCGTCTCACCCTCAAACGGCAGCTTTCCGGTGAGCATTTCGTACATCACAACACCCAGCGAATAAATATCCGTCCGGTAGTCAATCTTGGAGCCCTTCGCCTGCTCGGGGGAAATATAGTGCACCGATCCGATTGCCTCCTGCACCACGCGGGTTTCCTGCGTGGTCGCAAAGGACGCAATGCCGAAGTCCGTCAGCTTGGCGGTGCCGTCGCGCAGGATAATGACGTTCTGCGGCTTGATATCCTGATGGATGATGCCGCGGGAATGTGCATGAATGAGCGCACGGCAAATCTGTTCCGCAAAGAATACGGTCTCCTGCCAGCTCAAGTGACCTTTTTTCTGCAAATATTCCTTGAGAGTGATGCCCTCGATCAGCTCCATGACGATATAGTCCGTGCCGTTTTCGCTGCCGACATCATATACAGATACGATATTATGATGGCTGAGCTTGGCAACCGCCTGCGACTCAATCGAGAACCGCTTGCGGATATCCGGGTCCTTGGCATATTCGTCCTTGAGAATCTTGACGGCAACATAGCGATTGAGCACATGGCAGCGCGCACGATAAACGACTGCCATGCCGCCCACGCCGACCACATCAATGATCTCATACCGGCCGCCGAGCAGTTTGCCGATATATTTATCCATAGGGGGTTACGCCTCCTCTTCCGCGCCGCGGGTGAACAGCGCAACCGTGATATTATCGCGGCCGCCGCCCTCCATCGCGAGGGTCAGCAGCGCATCGCCCGCCAGCGCGAGCGTCTTGGCATCTTTCAGTGTCTGCGCGATTTTCTCGTCCTCGACCATACCGGTCAATCCATCCGAGCAAAGCAGCAGGATTTCGCCCCGCGCGAGCCGTGCTTCAAACAGATCGCCCTCCACATCCGGCTCCACGCCGACCGCACGGGTAATCAGATTTTTCTGCGGGTGCGTGCGGGCATCCGCTTCGGTGATGCGGCCCTGACGGCGCATCTCCTCGACATAGGAATGATCCTCGGTCAGCTGATGCAGGCGCGTGCCGTCGAATAAGTAGGCGCGGCTGTCCCCGACATTCAAGATGGTTGCCTCTTCGCCCTGTACCAGCGCCGCAACCAGCGTGGTGCCCATGCCGCGAAATTCGGGCTGCCGTCCGGCAAGCGCAAACACCGTATCGTTTGCCTGCACCAGCGCATGCGTCAGCAGCGTCTGCCGTTTTGCAGCGTCGAGCGTATCGCCCAGTGCGCCGCATGCGGACTCCACAAACGACTGTGCGGCAAAGCGGCTGGCCACATTGCCCGCGTTCGCGCCGCCCATACCGTCACACACGACAAGCAGCACGGTCTGGTTATCCTCCCGTGCTTCGATTTGATAGATATCCTGATTGGTCGGGCGCACACGGCCTCTGTCGGTCAAGCCAAACCATTCCATAGGAACACCTCCAGTGTCTTGTAAGGATGATATCTCCCGTTCGGGTATCCGGTTTTGATGAAACCGGCCTTAACTCTGCTGTTTTTGCAGCTCTCTGCGGCGCAGCTGGCCGCAGGCGGCGTCAATGTCCGGGCCGAGCCGCCGTCGCACGGTCGCGGTTACGCCGCGCTTTTCCAGCGCTTGCTGAAAGCGGCGCACCCCCTCGGGCCGCGAAGGCCGCAGCGGGCTTTCCGCCACCTCATTGAGCGGGATGAGATTGACATGCGCGGGTCTGCCGCGCAGAAGCGCGGCCAGCTTTTCCGCCTGCCACGGGCGGTCGGTCTTGCCCTGCGCCATCATGTACTCATAGGAAATACGCCGCCCGGTCGTGTCAAAATAGTATCGGCACGCGCGCATCAGCCGCTCGACCGGATACGCGTCGTTTACCGGCATAATGGACGAGCGCGTCTCGTTATCCGGCGCATGCAGGGAAACCGATAGGGTTATCTGTAATTTTTCTCCTGCCAGCTTTTCTATTTTATCAGCAATTCCGCTTGTTGACAAGGAAATATGGCGTTGACCGATGTTAACACCCTCCGAGCAGCTGACCAGATGCAGAAATTTCAGCACGTTATCGTAATTATCGAGCGGTTCCCCCGTTCCCATCAGCACGATGTTGGACACCGCCTTGCCGCTGTCCTTCTGCATGAACAGCACTTCGTCGAGGATTTCGCCCGCGGACAGATGGCGTTTCAGGCCGGCAAGGCCCGATGCGCAGAACTTGCACCCCATCCGGCAGCCCACCTGCGTCGATACGCAGACCGACACGCCGTGCTCGTAGTGCATCAAAACGGACTCGACGCAGTCGCCGTCCCGCAGCCGCCATAAATATTTCACTGTGCCGTCAATCTGACTGACCTGCTTGCGCGCCACCTGCGGTACGGTCAGGATAAACCGCTCAGCGAGTCTCGCGCGCAGGTCTTTGGACAGGTTGGACATCTCTTCAAAGGACTCTACCGGTTGGTGGAGCCATTTGAAGATTTGTCCCGCACGGAAGGGCTTTTCGCCCATCTGGGCCAGTTCGGCTTTCAGTTCTTCGATTGTCAGGGACTTGATTTCTGTCATGCGTTCTTCTTCCTCATTTTGGCGATAAAAAAGCCGTCGGTCTGATGTACGGGCGGCAGCAGCGTCACCATGCCGTCCTCGCGCATGCCGCATACCTTATGCTCCCACGGGACAGCCTCGAATGACGGATTGGCCGCGAGAAACGCGTGGACAACATCCTCATTCTCGCGCTGCAAAATCGTGCAGGTCGAATAAACCAGTGTGCCGCCGGGCTTTACATACTGCGCGCAGTTTTGCAGGATGCTCGCCTGCAAGGCGGGCAGGTTTTCCAATTCCGCAGGGTCTTTATAGCGGATTTCGGGCTTTTTCCGGATGATGCCGAGTCCCGAGCACGGCACATCGCACAGCACCACGTCCGCTATACTCTTCCAGTCCTTCCGCGACACAGAAGCGTCCTGCAAGGCAGTGCGGATGTTGGATAATCCCAGCCGCGCCGCACCCTCGCGGATGCGGGCCAGCTTATGTTCGTAGATATCGCACGAAGTCACGCTGCCGTGCCCCTGCATGCGTCCGGCCATGGCAAAGCTTTTTCCACCCGGCGCGGCGCAGCAGTCCAGCACGGTGTCGCCCGGTTTGGGGTCTGCCACCGCAGCCGCAAGCGCGCTTGCCGCGTCCTGCACGGTGATTTCGCCCGCCTCAAACGCGGCGGTCGCCGCTACATCCCCGCCGGTGCAGAGCACAATGTCGTCAAACGCCGGATGCACCTGCACGGTCATTCCCGCGCTTTCGAGCGCCGCGCGCGCGGCCTCCGGCGTGGTTTTCAAAAGATTCACCCGCACGGACACCGGCGTATCCGCGTTGTCCGCCTGACACAGCTTTTCGGCCATTTTCTGACCGAACTGCGCCGACCACAGCCGCACCAGCCATTCAGGATGGCTGTATCGGAGCGCATAGTAGCTTTCCTTGTCCGGACAGTCAAGCACAGGCAGGCTGCCGTTCTGCACCGCGTCTGCCGCATGCCGCAGCACGGCGTTGGCAAACGAAACCGTGCGCCCGTCCGCGCGGCAGTACCGCCGCACCAACTCCACCGTCTCTGCCACCGCGGCATGCGGCGGGATTTTATCCATCAAAATCAGCTGATACAGCCCCATGCGCAGGCAGATGCGCACGCGCGGCGCGATTTTCTTGAGCCGCACGCTGGAAAAATGCCGCAAATACCAGTCCAGCAGCATCTCATTCTGCACCGTGCCGTATACCAGCCGGGAGGCCAGCGCCGCGTCGCGGTTTGCAAGCGCGGCACGGGCAAGGCACTGGTGCAGCGCACCGTCCGACCACGCGCCGTCCTCGTCCATTGCGAGCAGCGCCAAGGCCGCAGCTTCGCGCGCCGTGCGCGGGCGTTTGTCAGTCATCGCGTCTCCGTCCTCCAAAAATCAGCAGCAGTCGCAAAAGCTGCGCGAGCGACACCGCAAGCGCCGCAACATAGGTCATCGCAGCGGCGGTGAGCGTCTTTTTCGCCATCGGGTATTCGTCTTCATACAGCAGATTGCGCTCACGGATGGCCGCCAGCGCGCGGCTCGACGCGTTCAGCTCCACCGGCAGCGTCACAAGCTGGAACAGGGTCGCCAGTCCAAACGCAAGAATACCGATGTTGATAAACGTCTCGGAATTGAGAAAAATACCCAGCAGAATGAGCGGAAACGCCGCCATCGAGCCGAACTGCGTCAGCGGGATGATAGCCGCGCGCAGACGGATGGGAAAATAGCCAACCGCGTGCTGCACCGCGTGGCCCGCCTCGTGCGCCGCCACACCCACCGATGCGACCGAGGTCGAATCATACACCGCGTCCGACAAACGGATGACGTTCGAGCGCGGGTCGAAATGGTCGGTCAGACGACCGGAAACCCGCTCAATGCGCACGCCGGTCACACCGTTTGCCCGCAGCACCGCATCCGCTGCCTGTGCGCCGCTCAACCCACGCCGATTGAGTACCTGAGAATATTTACCAAATGTGCTTTTGACCTTGCTCTGTGCCCAGAACGCCAGAATGATGCAGGGAACCACCAGCACGATATAATACATATCAATGCCGTAATAACCAAAATAAGGCATAGCTTACTCCTTTGATCCACCTAAAACGGTTGCTTTCTCCACCGCATGACCGCGCAGAAAATCCGCGCTCTTCATACGTTTTCCGCCGACCAGTTGAATCTCTTCCAGTGCCAGCGCCCCCACGCCGCACGCGACCACAAGCCCCTTTTTCGCATCGCTCACCAGTACTTCGCCCGGCTTGCCTTCGCCGGAAACCGGCTGCGCCGCATAAACCTTGAGCCGCGCGCCGTCCAGCGTCGTCAAGGCCACCGGCCACGGGTTCAGTCCGCGAATCAGACAATCGATCTCGCGCGCCGACTTGGACCAGTCGATCACCGCCATCTGCTTATCCAGCATATGCGCGTAGCAGCTTTGACTGTCCTCCTGCGGGGTTGGGGTGATGGTGTCGAGCCGGTCGAGCGTTTCCACCAGCAGCTGCGCGCCCGCCTGCGCCAGTCGGTCGAACAGCTCGCCCGCGGTCTCCCGCGCGCCGACCTCGGTTTCGTACTTGAGCAGCATGTCGCCCGTATCCAGCCCCTCTGCCATCCGCATGGTCGTCACGCCTGCCTTTTCGTCGCCCGCGATGACCGACCACTGAATGGGCGCGGCCCCGCGCCAGCGTGGCAGCAGCGAACCATGCACATTGATGCACCCGCGCAGCGGGATGTCCAGCACGGCTTTCGGCAGCAACTTACCATAGGCCACCACGACGATAACCTCGGGCGCGAGCGCACGCAGCTGCGTCTGTTCGTCCACGTTTTTAAGCGTCTGCGGCTGATACACCGGAATGTTATGCTCCTGCGCCAGCGTTTTCACCGGCGGCGGGGTCAGAATCTGCTTGCGGCCCTGCGGCTTGTCTGGCTGAGTGTATACGGCGCACACCTCATGTCCCGCTTCGATGAGCGCCCGCAAACTCGGCACGGCGAAATCGGGCGTGCCCATAAATACGATTCTCATTCCGCGTCACCCTTGCCATCCTGCTGGAGGTCTTCCAGATCGACATACTCCTCGACCTTCTCGGTGAACAGGTGGCCGTCGAGGTGCTCGGTCTCGTGGCAGAAGCACTGCGCGACAATGCCTTCTCCCTCGCGCTCGAACCAGTTACCGTCGCGGTCCTGCGCACGGATCTTGGCCCAGGTCGGGCGGGTGACATAGCCGTACACGCCCGGCACGGACAGGCAGCCCTCAACCACGCGTTCTGCACCGCGCGTCTCGATCACCTCGGGATTGACCAGCTCAATCAGCTCCTCCGGCTCGGTGTTCACGTCCAGCAGCACCACCACGCGCCGCAGCACGCCGACCTGCGGCGCAGCAAGACCAACGCCGCCCGAGTTTTCCAACGTCTCACGCATATCATCCAGCAGCATATGCAGACGATTATCAAACTTTTCTACCTTGCGGCTGTGCTTCAAAAGCTGTTCATCGCCCTCTGTCAGAATTTTACGAAGTGCCATGTCAGTTCAGTCCTCCATTATTCAGCATTGCCGTATACCGGCGCAAACATTCCTGTATTTTTTCTTCTTTCAGTTTGTCAAACAGCACAATCGGCTGCGCCGGTCCGTCGCCGCCCATGCGCTTTTCAAACCAGCCCACGTCGTGCCACCGTCCGAACTTCCAGCCCGAACCATGCCACACGCCCGTCAGCGCAAAGCCCAGTTTTTCGTGCAGACGACGGCTTTTTTCATTCGGCAATGTAACGCAGCCGTATAAAATACGTACATTCTGCATTTCCAGCAGATCAATAAGGCAGCGATACAGCACTGTGCCTACGCCGTATCCCTGCGCCGCGGGCGCTAAGTAAATGGACAGCTCCACCGCCCAGTCGTAGGCCGCACGCTCTCGGATGGGATGCGCGTAAGCATAACCGACCGGTTTTCCATCCCGCTGGCACACAAGATACGGAAACCGCGCGAGCGTGTCCGTGATGCGCGCGGCAAATTCCTCCGCCGCGGGCACCTCATATTCAAATGTGATAACCGTATCCGTAATGTACGGCTGATAGATTTCCAGCAGAGCCGCCGCGTCTCCCGCCGCTGCCCGCCGAATCACAAATTGTTCTTCCATCGTTCCTCCACGCCTCACAGATCGGGATTTTCGTCCGCAAACACGGTCACACCGCGGTTTTTGCTGTCCTGCAAAAACTCGCGCATCACACCCGCAATCAGCATCCGCCAGCGTGCCGTATTTTGCGCACGCATGGTCAGGTGATAGCGGTATCGACCCATCACCTTGACTACCTGCGCCGCCGCCGGGCCGAGCACGGGTGCTTTCACGTCCGCATACTGCCCTTCCATCAGGCTTTGCAGGCGGGTTTTGAGTGCAATCAGACTTGCCAGCACCTGCTGCTCCACCTCTCCTATCGCGGTCAACACGGTCAAATCGCAGACCGGCGGGCATTGCAGCGCCTGCCGCGTTTCCATCTCGCGCTCGTAAAACGCTTCGTAATCCTGCCGCGCGGCGGTCAGAATGACCGGATGCGTCGGGCTGTACGTCTGGATGACGGCCTTGCCCGTATCAAACCGCCGTCCCGCTCGCCCGACCACCTGCGTGATGAGCGAAAACGTGCGCTCCCGCGCGCGGTAATCCTGCGCATACAGGCTCTGGTCCGCATCCAGCACACCAACGAGCGTGACATTCTCAAAGTCCAGCCCCTTGGTCACCATCTGCGTGCCGAGCAGGATATCCGCGCCGCCTTTGGCAAACTTCGCCAGCAGTTTTTCGTGCGCACCCTTGGTAGTCATCGTGTCTGCGTCCATGCGCAGCACACGCGCGGACGGGAATTTTTCGTGCAATTCCTGCTCGACCTTCTGCGTACCCGGCGTTTCGGTAAACAGACTCGTGCCGCCGCAGACCGGGCAGGTACCCGTGATTTTAACCGATGCACCGCAATAGTGGCACATCGCGCGACCGGAAGCCGAGTGGTAAGTCATACTCGTCGAACACGACGGGCACGCCGGCACCCAGCCGCACAGTGCGCAGCCTATCACACGGCTGTTACCGCGTCGGTTGAGAAACAAAATCGCCTGTTTCGCTGTGCCGAGTGTGTCAATCAGCTCGCTTTCCAGCTGCTGGCCAATGACGCCGCTGCGCCCTTCGCGGGCCTGTCCGCGCAGATCCGCAATCTGCACCTCGGGCAGGCTGGCGCCCATAAACCGCTCGGTGAGCGAAAACACCGGATATTTCCCCTGTTTCGCCCCATAATACGTCTCGACCGAGGGGGTCGCGGAGCCGAGTACCAGCAGCGCGCCCTCGTGTGCGGCACGGTACTTGGCCACATCGCGCGCGTGGTAGCGCGGGGACTGCTCGGATTTGTACGCACCGTCCTGTTCCTCATCGAGAATAACCACCCCGAGACGCTCGACCGGCGCAAAAACCGCTGAGCGCGTACCGATAACAACGTGCGCGCGGCCAGATTTGATTTTCTTAAAGCTGTCATACCGCTCTCCGGCAGACAATGCGGAGTGCAGAACAGCAACCGTGTCGCCGAACTGCGCGGCAAACTGCCGCATGACCTGCGGCGTCAACCCGATTTCTGGCACGAGAACCACTGCGCTTTTGCCTTGCTCAAGCGCGTGCGCAATCAGCTTCAGGTACACCTGCGTCTTACCGCTGCCGGTCACGCCGAACAGCAACGCCGCGCGCGGCGCGTCCTCATCCATCAAAGCGGCAAGGCCGTCATATGCCTGCTGCTGCGCCTCGCTCAGCACCGGCGACGGTGCGGGCGGCACCTGGGAAAAATCCGGTGTGCGCAGACGTTCCTCCTGCCGTGCGCACAGCATACCCTTTTTCACCATGTCGCGCAGTGCCGCGTCGGTCACGCCGGTCATATACACCAGCTCTTTCTGGCTCATCCAACCGCCGTCCGCCAGCACGGAAACCACATCCAGCCGCGCGGGACTGCGGCGACCGATGCGTGCCATTGCCTCGCCCGCTTCCATATCGAGCGCGAGCATTTTCTCGGTCTTGTCGCCCGATTTCTGCACGGTGTTGCTGTGGTAAGTCAGCACACCCTCGCCCGTCAGCGCATCCAGCACGCGGGTGACGCTTTTTCCGCCCAGCCGCTGCCGGATATCGGACACGGCAAGCGTCTGTCCCGGCTGATCAAACAGGGAAAGCACTCGACCCGCATCCCCATCCCGCTGCCGCAGCGCGGCAAGGTCGGCATCGGGCGCGAGGGTGTACGTCTCGTTGCGCTTGAACCACAGTCCTGCGGGCAGCATGACCCGTACACAATCGAAAAACGTGCAATACAGTCGCTCGCGCATCCACGCGGCAAGCTTGAGCTGCTGCGCGGTCAAAATAGGCGTGTCATCCAGCACTTCGATGACCGGCTTGAGCTTGTGGCCGCCCGCGTCCCCTCGGAACGCAAGCACGACCGCTTCCGCCCGTTTATTGCCAAAGCCGAACGGCACGAGAACACGGGTGCCGATTTGCACCTGTTCCCGCAGCTCGTCCGGCACACGGTAGGAGTACAGCTTGTCGATGGCGTAGGTCGCCGCATCCACGGCAACCGCGCAAATCTGTTCCGTCAACCGCTATACTCCTTTCTCTTTCCAGTTTAGTTTGCCCGCATTGCCAGCAGGCGGTCAAAAATCACGTCCGCCACGTCCTCTTTGGGCATGAGCGGCGGCGTTTCGCGCGTGCCATCTGCAAACAACAGCGTGACGGCGTTGGTATCCGTGCCGAAGCCCGCGCCCTTGTCGCGCAAAGAGTTTGCCACCAGCATGTCGCAGTTTTTGCGGCGCAGTTTACCGGCAGCATTCTCCAGCAGATTCTGGGTCTCCATCGCAAAGCCGCAAAGCTGCTGTCCCGGACGTTTATTCCGGCCAAGCTCGGCCAGAATATCCGGATTGCGCACCAGCGCGACGGTCAAATCGTCGTCGCTCTTTTTCATCTTTTCGTCCGCCGTCTGCGCAGGTCGGTAATCGCCCACCGCGGCGGCCTTGATAATGATATCCTGCGTGTCCGCACGGGATATCACCGCATCATACATATCGCGCGCCGAGACAATGTCTACGCGCTCGACGCCCAGCGGCGTTTCCAGCGCGGTCGGGCCGGAAACCAGCGTCACCTCGGCCCCGCGCATCGCTGCACGCGCTGCGATGGCGTACCCCATTTTTCCCGTTGAGTGGTTGGACAGAAAGCGCACCGGGTCAAGCGACTCCTGCGTCGGTCCGGCAGTCACCAACACGCGCAAACCTTTCAGGTCCTGCGGGGTCAGCGCCTGCTCGATGCCATGCAGCAGCGTCGGCGTATCGGGCAGCTTGCCGCGTCCCGTATCCCCGCAGGCGAGGTGTCCTGCCGCCGGGTCGACAATGTGAAAGCCCCGCGCGCGCAAAGTATGCAGGTTTTGCTGCGTCACCGGATTGTCGTACATGCCGGTGTTCATCGCGGGCGCGATGACAACCGGCGCCTTGGTTGCCAGCAGCGTGGTCGAAACCATGTCATCCGCGATGCCGTGCGCCGCTTTTGCGATGATGTTGGCGGTCGCAGGCGCAATCACAAACACATCCGCGGCTTTCGCCAGCGAGATATGCTCTACCTCCCACGCGAAATTACGGTCGAAGGTGTCCACCACCGTGCGATATCCGGATAGGGTTTCAAACGTGATGGGAGAAATAAACTGCGCAGCCGATTCCGTCATCAGCACACGCACCGTCGCCCCCGCCTGCCGCAGCTTGCTGGTCAGGTCGGCGGCTTTATAGGCCGCGATGCCGCCCGTCACGCACAGCACCACGGTTTTCCCAGCCAGAAGCATGGCTCAGCGGTCCTCCTCCGGCACATCGCCGTCGTCCAGTTCATGGTCGTCAAACTCGTCCAGACGGCGGGTTTCTTCCTCCTCCAGCACTTCGGCGTTGTCCTCGTCGGAAGACACGCCCTCTTCATCATCTAAATCAATGGCGTCATCCACATCGACCATCGCCGCTGCAATTGCATTGTTCTGCACAACCACGGGCGTAGTACGCGGACCCGGACGATAGACGATTGTACCGGCTGCAATTTCGTCAAGCGCCAGCTTTACCGCCTTATCCGGCAGCTGCTCACCTGTCTCCTCGGCCTGATCGGCGATGTCACGGGCACGCTGCGCAGCCAGATTGACCAGCAGATAACGGTTGCCCACACGTTTCATCAGTTCCTGCATCGAAGGTTTCAGCATAGTAATCCAATCTCCTTATATTACCCTTTGTATTATTTATGAAAAGAACCACGCCGTTATGTACGGCGCTTTGCCAGAATATTCTGCAATTCCTCCACAGCCCGATCAAGCTCATCATTGACGACCACATAATCGAACTCATTTTGGTGCTTCAGTTCCTCTTTGGCGGTTTCCAGCCGTTTGAGCACCTTTTCTTCGTCCTCGGTGCCGCGTCCGCGCAGCCGCGCGGCAAGCTCTTCAAACGACGGCGGCGCGATGAACACCATCACCGCATCCGGCCGCTTTTCGTGCACCTGCATCGCGCCCTGCACTTCGATCTCTAAAACCACGTCAAAGCCTTGCTCCAGCTTTTCGTTGACCGGCGCTTCGAGCGTGCCATAATAGTTATCCACATAGCGCGCGTGCTCCAAAAAAGCATTTTGCGCAATTTTTTCCTCAAATTCCGCCTTTGAGAGAAAGTAATACTGCACGCCGTCCGTCTCACCCGGGCGCGGCGTGCGCGTGGTAGCGGAAATTGAATAGAACAGGCGGTCGTCCTGTTCCTGCAGGCGCGAGAGCAGCGTCCCCTTGCCTGCGCCCGACGGCCCGGTAAATACATATAAGGTTCCTTTACGCATCTTCGCTCGTTCCTTCCTCCGCATCGCCCGCAAAACGGGCCGCCACTGTTTCCGGCTGCAAAGCACTCAGCACCACATGATCGCTGTCCATAATCAAAACAGCACGTGTGCGGCGGCCATAGGTTCCGTCGATTACCATGCCGCGGTCACGTGCCTCCTGCACGGTGCGCTTGACCGGCGCGGATTCCGGACTGACAATGGCAATCAGCCGCGATGAGGCCACCATATTACCAAACCCGATATTGATGAGTTTCACCTGTGCCGCCTCCTTTCCATTCCGTCTCGTTCGGAAGCGAGTTTCCGAACAAATGAGTCATATCCAACAGTCGGGCAAGGCCCGACTTCAAGGTTTATATTACTCGATGTTTTGGATCTGTTCGCGGATTTTCTCAATTTCGCTCTTGATATCCACCACGATGCGCGCCATTGTCACATCGTTGGCCTTAGAGCCAATGGTGTTGGCCTCGCGGTTCATCTCCTGCACGAGAAAATCCAGCTTGCGGCCGACCGACTGCGTTTCCTTGAGCATGCCGTCCATCTGATGCAGATGGCTGCGCAAGCGCACAGTTTCCTCATCGACCGCGGTCTTATCCGCATAGATGGCCGCTTCGGTCAAAATGCGCGTCTCGTCGATGCTGGTATCCGCCAGCACCTCCTGCATACGGGCCAGCAGCTTTTCGCGATATTCCTTGACCCGCTCAGGCGAGCGCGTCTCCACTTCGCCGACCATACGCTCGATTGCCGCACAGCGGCTGCGCACGTCCTCGGCCAGTTTTTCGCCCTCGCGCAGACGCATCTGGTCGAAGCCGTCGCACGCCTTTTCAAACACCGCAAGCACGTCACGGGTCATGGCTTCGGCATCCTGCTCGATACGCTCGGAACCGAGCACGTCCGGCAGCTTGGACAGTGTGGTCACGGTCACGTCATCGCGCAGACCGTAAGTCTCGCTCAAATCGTGCAGCGCATCCAAGTAGCGCTTTGCCAGCTGGTGGTTGACCGTGATGGCCACATCACCGCCCTCATCGACCTCCACGCCGACGAAAACCTCCACCTTACCGCGCGCAATGCGGGCAGCCGCGGCCTTTTTGACCGCGTCATCCAGAAAACCGTACTGCCGCGGCGCTTTCACCGTGCAGTCCAGATAACGGTGATTGACCGCGCGCAGCTCGACCGTAATGGTCTTGCCGTCCCGCTCCTCTTTCGCACGGCCGTAGCCGGTCATACTTTTCATATTGTTTTTTCCCCTTCTTTAATCGGGCGGCAGGCTTCTGCGCAGCAGTGCGATCAGCCGTGACAGCGCCACGTCATAGATAATAAATGTGATATCGGCAGCCACCCATACGGCTGCTACCCGGACAAAGCCGGTAATGGAGAACTGCGGCAGGAAAACGAACACAGCAAGCCCGGCCGCTATCACCAGCGCGATATTGAAATATGCCAGTTTCGCACTCATTTGCGTCCGGCGCGGTGCATAGCACTCTATGCAGAATTTCACAATGGGATACAGGCCGCAAAACAGCACATAGGCCGCAACCATAATCTTGCGCGGCACGAACAGCGCGGACAGAATCGATACCGCCAGATACAGCGTGACCGCGGTTTTCAGCCGCGCGCGCCGCAAAAGCGGTACGACCGTGGCTACACCCGCCATCAGGCAGGCGGCCGGACCGATATAGGTCACTGTCCCGCCCACATATAAAAGCGCCACGGCTGCTGCGGCCAGCAAGCCGCCGCGCGCGATTTCCTTCGTTTTCATATCAACATCCCGCATTGCAGCAGGCATTCAGGCAGCAGTTGCAGACCGCCAGCTGCACGCAGAAATCACACAGATTGGCCTCCTGCATGGGGCGATAGCCGCCATAACCGCCTGACATGTTCAGATTGTTCAGCGCGGTCCGGTATTCCATGTTGGACGGATCCATCTGACAGGCTTGCGTATAGGCCCGCGCGGCCTCGTCATACCAGCCCTTGCGGTAATATACCGTACCCATCAGGTAGAACCACTCGGCGTCGCGGCCATTTGCACGCTGCAAAAGTGCCTCGGCCATGCCCAGATTGCCCTGATTGATCGCCTGCCGCACCTGACTGTACAGCGAAGCGTTCGCGCCCGAATAGGCGCGCTGCTGCTGGCTGCCGTTATACTGCTGGCCGCCGCTGTACTGTTGGCCACCGGATGCGCCGGACGAGCTTTTGCCCGCGCGCTCGTTCATAATCATGTCGTAGGCCTCGTTGATTTCCTTCATACGGGCCTCGGCCAGATCAGCCAGCGGGTTATTGATATAGTTGTCGGGATGATATTTGCGCGCCAGTTCGCGGTAAGCGCGTTTGACGTCGTCGTCGCTTGTCTGCGGCGTAACGCCGAGCACCTTATAGGGATCCATGTTTGCCCCATCCTCCGTTCGTTTGGTACGTCCCGTCCAGCACCTGTTTCGTCACCAGCGGCATACCCAGAAAAATAATATTGCGGATCAGGTCCGCATCCCGCCCCATATCCAGCAGGTCATACGCCATACAGATATCGGCGAGCGACCGCTCCAGCGTGCGCTCAAGCGGCTGTCGTATCTCTGTCAGATCCGGCGTGCGCAGGCCGTAGCGCAGCGCCACCGGATTATAATTGTCCTGTTCCATATCCTCCGCCACATCCTGCGCGGCGTCAAGCAGATAAATCCACCGCCCGATATGATAAAACATTTGCCGCAGCACGCGCTCACGCGCGTCTCCGGTATGCGGCACGGCCGCCGCTGTCAGCCGCGCGGAAGCGTCCGCCGCACGGTCCATCGAATCGCATTTTTCGCGTTCGAGCTGCTGCAAATCGTCCAGCGCCTGTATCATTTCGCGGTCTGTCTCGGGCAGACGCGCCCGCGCGCGTTCGTAGCCGCGCCGTCCCAAACGGCACAACAGCCATGCCAAAGCGCGCTTCGGCCCTTTTTCATCGGCCAGACTATCGCGGAATTTGTGATAGGTGAGCAGTACGCTCACATCGGCCGCCAGTTCCAGTGCCCCGTCGGGCGCGGCACATGCACGGCGCGTCAGCGGATGCGCGTCGCACCGTTTGCGGCACGGCGGCGCGGTTTGTTCCTCACCGCAGCCGACCACCAGCGCGAAGAATGTCATGTCATAGCTCAGGAACAGGGTATAAAATCGGCCATACCGCGCACGGATTGCATGACACAGCCCGCAATAGATCTGCTGGAACCGGTCAGCCTCTTTTACCCGCAGCTCGGGCTTCACCGGACGGATAAAGCCAAACATTTCATAACCCTTTCCCGCCGTGTTTACGCACGGCCTTGCGTATTCAATCTATTTTACCGAACTTTCTCGGATAGCACAAGGGCAAACAGCACAAAATCAGTAAAAATTCACAAAAAATTCAGAGCTTTTTTGTAATTTCAAACGGCACGCTATTTTTCCGCTTCATCTCACGGCTGAAAAGAATCGCCGCCACGATGCCTGCGGCAAACAAAATGCCGCCGCATAAAGCGGACACCCCCGCGCCCTTTTGCAGCGCGCTGCCCGCACCGTAACCGACAAAAAACAGAACCACAGGCAGTAAATACACCAGTCCTGCATAGCCGAGCACCTGTCCGGTTTCACCCTCAATCAATACGCGCTCGCCCACCTGCGCCTCCGCACGGTTGCGCGCGGTGACATACAGCGTCTGTGTCTCCAGTCCGCCGCAACCGCCGCACTTGGCGCAGTCATGCCCGCAAGCCGAACGGCGGGTCACTTCAATTTCCGCCATGCCGCCGGGCAGTATCTTTTTAATCGTTCCCTGTTGGGTCAATGGTATCGCCTCATTTTTTATTGCTTTTCATAGGGTTTCACGCCGCAGCGCGGCGTATTTTTCCTTCACTTGAAACAGTACGCTTCAATCGAAGGGCCGAAATTCTTCCATAATCCGGTGTGCAGCCCGTATGCCGTCCACCGCCGCGGACATAATGCCGCCCGCGTAACCCGCGCCCTCGCCGCAGGGAATCATTCCCGCGCAGCCAAGGCCGAACAAATCATCTCCGCGCTTCATGCGCACTGGAGAGGATGTGCGTGTCTCTGGCCCCGTCAGCAGCGCGTCGGCTGCATCAAAGCCGTGAATCTTGCGGCCAAAATACGGCAGACTGTCCCGCAGCATATTCTGCGCAAAGGATGGCAGACACGCCGCCGCCTCGCCAAACTGCACGCCCAGCGGATAGCTTGGCTGCACCGCGCCCGCACATGTGCTCGGCCGTCCCACCAGAAAATCGCCCACACGCTGACAGGGCGCGCGGTACGATCCAGTCTGTGCAAAGGCCGCACGCTCGATGCGCCGCTGTAAGGCGACGCCGCCGAACGGTGTGCCGTCATCAAAATCCGCCGGGTCAACCGACACCGCAAGCGCGGAATTGGCGTTTTTGCCGTCGCGCGCATGGTAACTCATGCCGTTGGTAACGACCGTATGCTCCTCGCTCTGCGCCGCGACGACCACGCCGCCCGGACACATGCAGAAGGAATAGCAGGCTCGTCCGCCCTCGCGACGGGACAGGTTGTATTCCGCAGGCGGCAAAAGCGGGTGTCCCGCATACTTGCCGTATAGCGCGCGGTCGATTTCACTTTGCAGATGCTCAATGCGCACGCCAACCGAAAATGCCTTCGGCTCAAAGTATACCCCGTTTTGATGCAGCGCATCAAAGGTATCGCGCGCCGAGTGGCCGATGGCCAGTACCGCCCGCTCGCAGGCGATGGCTTCACCGCCCGCCTGTACGCCGCGCAGCGCTCCATTTTTGACCGAAACGCCAGTCAGATGTGTGCCAAACCGCACTTCACCGCCGTTTTGAATGATTTCGCACCGCATGGCGCGCACTACCTTTTTCAAAATATCCGTGCCCACATGGGGCTTGGCCTTTTTGACGATATCCGCCGGCGCGCCATGCGCGGCCAGCGTTTCCAACACGGTATCGCACAGCGGGTCGCCGATGCGCGTGGTCAGTTTGCCGTCCGAATACGCGCCCGCGCCGCCTTCTCCGAACTGGATATTGCTTTCAGCGTCCAGCGCGCCGCCGCTCCAGAAAGCCTCTACCGCGTGGTCGCGCGCATCCAAGTCGCCGCCGCGCTCCAGAACGAGCGGCGTGTAGCCGTGTTTTGCCAACGTATAGGCCGCAAACAGGCCTGCAGGCCCCAGTCCGACCACCACCGGCCGATGCTCCAATCGCTTGCTGCCGCAGGGAACCGCCGGTTTTTCATCCGGTTTATAACGCACGAAGGGCATTTGCAGTTTTTCCGCAAATGCCTTTTCGTCCATCGGTGCATCCAGCCGCACCGAATATACGCGAAAGATTTTGCCGCGCCGCGCGTCAATGCTGACGCGGTACACCGCAGCCTGCGTATCATTTGAATGAAGACCGGTCAGCCGTCTTGCCTCAGCCAGCGCCTGCTCCTCCGGCACATCAAACGGCAGGCGGATATTGCTCACCATCAAACTCATGCGCCGTCTCCGCCTTCCTCCGGCGGCGCCGCGTCGGTATCCGTCCCGTCGTCCTGCGCCGTCTCCGTTCTGCCATCCTGTGCGGTATCCGTATCCTCCGGCGGCGCCACTGTTTCCTCGCCGTCCGGGCCGGTAATCTCAATCTCGACCTCGACGTCGCCGCCGACCATCGTTACGCCGGCAGGCAGTCCGGTGGCCGCCACGACGCCCTTGACCTTGTGCGTGCCCAGGCCAAGTGACACGGAATCAAAGGTCAGTCCGATGGACAGGCTGTTGATATCCACCTGTCCCAGCGCGCTTTCGCTGCCGCGCAGCTCAATCTCGACCGATTCGGTCAGCACACGAACCGAATACGGCGTCTCCTCCTGCGCAGTATCCGTCGGCACGAATTTTGTCAACTGTATTTTGCGAGTGGACACATCCTCCTGCGCTTTGACGCTGATGGTCACCTCTGCGGTCGAGGGCTGGCCGCTGTCCAGCCGCACACCCTCGGGCAGCGGAATCTCCATCTCCACCGGAACACCAGTGCGCGCATCATCCAACGCAATCGTTCCGAGGTTGATCTCCGTAATACCGGCAAGCGTTTTCTGGTCGCCGATGAGCGTGATGGAAGGCGGATTGATGCTCACATCCACTTGTTCTTCCTTAAGCGTTTCGCCGTCGGTCAGCGAAACGGTCAGCGGCACACTCTCCACCGGATAGATCGGCACACGCACGGTAATCGTATTGGTCTGGCATGTCACATGCGTACCTGTAATGGGCTCGCCCGCGTCGTTATACAGGGCAATGCTGCACTCTCCGGTGAAGGTGGAGGACTTGCCCGTTACATCAATGGTACCGTACGCGTAGGCCACCTCGCGCAGTTCGGCTTCCGGTCCGGAAATCGTGACCTCTTTGGTCGTAGTCGGCTCCGGCGTACCCGGACGAATACCATCCGCCGCCGTGCCCGTTGTTTCCACGCGGACAGGAACGGTTGCAGTCGTTACCTTATCCACCAGCACACGCACCGTTGCCGGTTCTGTGCCCGTGGAATCGACATTATAGCTCCCTGTACTGATCTGCGGCGTCAGTGCATACTCTCCGGCGCCGTCCGTAATATCCGCAACATCTATGGTAGCGGTAACTTTTTTACGGAACGTGCTGTCTGTGATCTCGTTGTTCGGTCCTTCCACCCTGACATCGATTGTCGTCGTGTATTCAATTACGGAAAGATTGTAGCTGCTCATCAGCTGCTCCGTGCCGGTCAGCTTGACCGGTACATCACGGATGGTGGTTGGCTTAGTCGGGTTTTCAATATCGCGGACGACAAGCCACAGCACGAATGCAAGCAAAAGAGACAGCAGACGCAGCCAGATGTCATGCGTTTTTATAAACTGCTTCATTTGCCCGCACCTCCCTTCCAGATATTCCGAAGGGATGAGATGCCGCGCTTATCCGGCTTTTCCGGCTCAAGCAATTCGGATTCAAGCACTTTTTTCAGCACTTCGGGCGACAGATGCCGTTTGAGCATACCGCCGATGGCGACCGAGATAGCGCCCGTTTCCTCGGAAACGACCACCAGCACGCTGTCGGACGACTCACTCATGCCGACCGCGGCGCGGTGGCGCGTGCCCAAATCGCGCGACAGGGTCTGGCTGCCCGAAAGCGGCAGCACACAGCCGGCCGCATAAATTTTTCCCGCACGCATAATCAGCGCGCCGTCATGCAGCGGACTGTTCTTGAAAAAGATGTTTTTGAGCAGTTCGGGCGACGGGTCGGCATCCAGCAAGGTGCCGGTCGCGGCGATCTCCCCCAAACGCTCCTTGCGTTCAAACACAATCAGCACGCCGGTCTTGGTCTTGGACATATCCGCGCAAGCCGAAACCGTGGCACCGATGGCCGCCTCAATCTCGTCCGGGTCGTTTGCCGGAACGAGCAGACGGCTCAGATTGCCCTTGCCGAGCTGCTCGAGCAGACGGCGCAGCTCCGGCTGAAAGATAATCACCAGCACAAACGGCGCATAGTATACCGCCGTACGCAGGATATAGGAAATCGATGTCAGTCCGAACCAGCTTGCCAGCAGCATCACGAGCGCCAGTACAAGGATGCCCTTGGCCAATCGTGCCGCGCTGGTATCCTTGAGCAGCTTCATCATGCGGTAGATGATGTAGGCTACAATCAGAATATCGACCACGTCCGTCGGCCCTGCGGTCTGCAAGGATGCAACCCCGCTCTTGAGCGACGAAAGCAGGTCGAAATTCTGAAGGGGCGGAATGAAAATGTTTTGAAAAGCCTCCATAAAGCCACCTGTCCTGTAAATTCACAGCCTTTCTCCGTGCGAAAGGCGAATTTTTTCCTTATTTATACTACCACAAATCCCGTCCCCTGTATAGCGTATTCACAGATTTTTTACGGTTTGACACAGCAGTTCGGCGGCGTGCTCCAGCTGGTGCGGGGTCGAATAAAAGGAGAGCGAAAAGCGGATTGTACCGCTCTCCTCTGTGCCTGCGGTGCGGTGTGCAAGCGGCGCACAGTGCAGTCCCGCACGCACGGCAACATTCTGCCGCGCCAGCGTCTCCGCCACGCCCTCGCAGGTCGCTCCGCGCACGCGCACGGACAAAACGCCCGTTTGCGCGGGATGGGCAAAGCACTCAATGCGTTTTTCTTTTTCCAGCGCACGGATAAATTCGCGCAGCAGCCGTCGCTCATGCGCCAGAATATTCGCCGGACCGACCGACCGGACAAACGCCAATCCCGCTGCCAGTCCCGCGATACCCGGCACATTCGGCGTGCCGCTTTCCAGTGCGTCCGGCAGGAAGTCCGGCTGCTGCATCTCCTCCGACCGGCTTCCCGTGCCGCCCGCAAGCAGCGGATGCGCCGCAATCCGGTCATCGAGCGCCAGCAGAATACCCGTGCCCTGCGGACCGTACAGTCCCTTATGGCCCGGCATGCAAACCGCCGCAAGGCACGGATACCGCCGCACGTCAATATCGATGACGCCTGCGGACTGCGACGCATCTAAAATCAGCGGCACACCCGCCTCATCCAGCAGCGCGGCAATCGCCTCCACCGGCGCGGCAAAGCCGAACACGTTGGACACATGATTGAGGATAAACAGCTCCGCGCCATCCGCCAGCGCCTGCTTTGCCCGCTGCACCATCGCCGCCCCGTCCCACAGCGGCGTATCCAGCACCATCGGCTGTACTCCGCGCAGCATCAGCGGCCGCATGACCGCGTTGTGCTCGTAACCGCCGACCGCGACGCGCGTATCCGGCTGCACCAGCGCATGGATCGCCAGATTGAGCGCGTGCGTGGCGTTCATCGTGAACACCACACGTGCCGGGTCCTGCACGCCGAACAACGCGGCCGCCTGCTCCCGGCAAGCATATACGGTTTCTCCCGCACGCATCGCAGCCGCATAGCCGCCGCGTGCATAACCAGCCGCCGCGTGCATGGCGCGTCGCATTGCTTCGTCCACCGCGCGCGGCTTATGCAGCGTAGTCGCTGCGTTGTCCAGATAGATCATACGCTCACCCCCTCGTCCGGTATGACACGGCAAGGCGAAATGCCGAGCTGCCGCAGTCGGCGCAATGCCTCCTCGGATTGCTGCGCGCCTACGCGCACCGCCCACCCGCAGGAATCTGTACGCGCATGCCGCGGCGGACGCACCACCTCACCCGGCACTCCCATCTGTCCCAAATGACGCCGCAGACCGACCGCTTCGGTCTGGCTGCGGCATATTAAAAAAGCATATTGGCTCATTGCTGACTCTCCCTCCAACATAGACTATTTTCATGCTATGTTGAAAAGGCACGCAAAGTGTGTTATGCTGGTTTGGAAACAAAATCTTCCTCGAAGGAGATGTAGATATGGAACTTACCGCTCTTTCCCTGCGTCTGCACGCGCTTTCCGCGCTGCGCGGCCTGCAACAGCACCCGCTCGTGCGCGCATACGTGGAGACACTGGACTACCTGGACGGCGCAAACGCGGAATGCTTTGCCGATGCCTACGGCGCGCTGTGCGCCGCGCACTACGCCTATCAGGACGCATCACAGGCGCTGCTTGACGCCGTCCACTACGATGTCAACACCCTGACCGACACACTCGCCGCGCCCGCGTCCGCGCTGCTGAGCGCGGCGACGCTTGATATTGAGGCTCTGAACGCGCTGCTCGCCCTTGACGGTACTGCGCTCAAAACCGCCACGGCGGGACGATATAACGCGCCCGCGCTGCTGACCCTGCCGGACTTCCCCGCCTCGTGTCCGCTGCCCTTTCGGGACGGCGCAGCGCTTGCCAGCTATTACCGCGCACAGGGCTATGGCTTTTTTGCGCAGTCCTCTGCTTTTGCCGTACAGGATGATGGCACTGTTGCGCCGATCGTGCATCCGGATACCATTCGCTTGCACGACCTGCCCGGCTACGACCGCCAAAAGCAGCAAATTCTCAAAAATACCCGTGCCTTCCTTGACGGGCGCGAGGCAAACAACATCCTGCTGTACGGCGACAAGGGCACGGGCAAATCTTCGACCGTCAAGGCCGTGGTCAACGAATATGCCGAGCGCGGCCTGAAAATCATCGAAATGTCGCCGCGGCACATCACCTGCTTCCCCAAAATCTTCGCGGAAACGCTGCGCTCGCCGTTCCGCTTTATCGTCTTTCTGGACGACCTCACCTTCAGCCGCGAGGACGATAACTTCGCCGCGCTCAAGGCGTTCATCGAGGGAGGGCTCGCAGGGAAACCTGCCAATCTGGTCATTTACGCCACCAGCAACCGACGCCATCTCATCCGTGAGAGCTTTGCCGACCGCGAAGGCGACGAGGTGCGTGTGCGCGACAGTCTGGAGACTGTCACCTCCTTGTCCGACCGCTTCGGTCTGGAAATCACCTTCTCCGTACCGGATAAGGACGAATACCTGTACATCGTCGATCAGCTTGCCGCGGAAAGCGGTCTTGCGCTGCCTGAGGATCAGCTGCATCTGCTTGCCGAGCGGTTCGCGCTGCGCCGCAACGGGCGTTCTCCTCGTACCGCCC
This sequence comes from Candidatus Agathobaculum pullicola, assembly GCF_052117205.1. Taxonomy (NCBI): domain Bacteria; kingdom Bacillati; phylum Bacillota; class Clostridia; order Eubacteriales; family Butyricicoccaceae; genus Agathobaculum; species Candidatus Agathobaculum pullicola. The sequence continues at coordinate 42,169 of NZ_JBQKJP010000015.1, forward strand.
GCCAGTTCATCAGCCAGCAGATGGCGGAAAAATACGAAAAGTAAGCAAATACAGGAAAGACAGGCTCCCGACCGGGAGTCTGTCTTTCTGTTTCCGTGCGCTGCATATCCCCGCGCCATCAGGTGCGCATATAACAGAAAAGAACCGCCTTCTTAGGCGGTTCTTTTCATCAAAACGCCCAGCTCCGCCGGGCGTTTTGATACAAGTGCGCAGCAAAGTTTCGCGCGCTGCGCGCGTCGGAACTTTGCGCCGCCCGGGCGATGTCCGCGTGCACCGCGGCATCGCCCTTTCGTTTGCAAGCGTGGTTGCAAACGAGTGTTTTTTACCATCCAAAGTACGAGAACGGATTCTGATACTGTGAGCCACCATAGCCGTACTGGCTGTTTTGACTGTTCTGGCTGCTTTGTGCCGCCGGGTCATCGCCCTCCAAGTCATGCGCATCGGTCAGCGTCACCGTCAGGTTGACCATCTTGTCGGTCGACATACGGTAAACCGTCAAGGTCAGCTTGTCGCCCGCTTTCATGTTCTCCTTGATCGCGTTGATGTCATCCATGGTGGGGGTCGGCGTGCCGTTGACTGCGGTGATGATATCGCCCACCTGCAGGCCCTCATTGGCCGCCTTGGCACGCGAATCAATCGAGTAAACCTGAACGCCTGCAACACTGCCGTCTGCGGATTCTACATTTTGACCTGTGATACCGATGGACGGACGGCCCGTGACATAGCCGTTGGCAATCAGTTCGTCAACGACCTCCTTGGCCGTGTTGATCGGGATGGCAAAGCCCATGCCCTCGACCGAAGCCTCGCCAAAGCCGCTGCTCGACAGCTTTGCGGAAGTAATGCCGACCACCTGACCGTACTTGTTGATCAGCGCGCCGCCCGAGTTGCCGGGATTGATGGACGCGTCAGTCTGAATCAGGGTCATCACGCGGTCGTTGATGGTCACATCGCGGTTGATGGCGGAAATGCGGCCACCGGTAATCGTGTTTGCAAACTGTACGCCGCCGGGCGAGCCGATGGCATAAGCATATTCACCGGGCTGCAATTCATCCGAATCACCGAATTCCGCAGCGGTCAGCGCGCCATTCGGCTCCACCTTGAGCACCGCAAGGTCGGTCTGCTCGTCTGTGCCGATGATCGAAGCATCGTACTGCGTGCCGTCGCTCAGCTGCACGGTCACGCTTTGCGCGCCCTCCACCACATGGTTGTTGGTGATGATGTAGCCATCCTCACTCATGATAACGCCCGAACCGGAACCCGTTCCGTTCACCGCGGTCGAGATGACCGAAACAATCGACGGGCTGACCTTTTTGTAGATTTCCTCGCCCGCCAGACCATTTACCACATCGTAATTATCCGGGTCGAGGTCGGGTGTCTGATTGAGCTGCACCGTGGGCAGATTGCCCGCCTGTATGCTTGCCGCCACCGCACTGCCGTCGCCCGAGTAGACCATATGCCCAATCAGCGCACCGCCCGCAAACAGCAGGCATGCCGCTGCAACGCCGCCCAGGCCAATTGCGAGCGCTTTACCATGCTTTTTCTTCTTTGGCGGCTGCGGCGCCGCACCCATCGGGTCCTGCGCATACGGCGCATCGCCATATAACTGCTGCTGCGGCGCCTCACGATAGGCGGGATGCTGTACCGGTGTCTGGTACGGCGTGCGCGGTTCGGTATACTGTGTTTCTGCCGACGGCTGCTCCATGGTGGGCTGCTGCGGTTCGGTCGACTGCGTTTCTGCCGACGGCTGCTCCATGGTGGGCTGCTGCGGTTCGGTCGACTGCGTTTCTGCCGACGGCTGCTCCATGGTGGGCTGCTGCGGCTCGGTATGCGCATCACCGTGCGATTCCGGCGTTATGTTATTGTTGTTATGATTAAAGTCATCCATTGTTCTGACCTCCCTATCGATTTTGTGATTTCATTCTACCCCCTCATTGTGGCGGTTTGTTGAAAACAATATGAATATTTTTTGAACAAGCGCGGACAGACCGCCCGTTTTTCGCACACGATGCGCGGCAAACGGACGGTCTGCTGTTTATTTCTGCTGATTTTTTGCGCCGCCCGGCAGCTGCTGGGGCGCCAGCGGCAGCGTAAAGGAAAATTCGGTTTCGCCGCCGTCCGACCGCACAGAGATTTCGCCGCCGTGCAGATTGATGATATTTTTAACAATATACAGGCCCAGTCCCGCGCCGGTTTTGTCCATGGAACGCGAGCGATCCGCCTTGTAGAAACGTCCAAACACATGCGGCAGATCTTCCGGCGAAATGCCCATACCGGTGTTGGTGATGGCAAATGCGCAGAATCCGTTTTCTGGTCGCGCCCGCAGACACAGCCGTCCGCCGTCGTTGATGAATTTCACCGCGTTATCCACCAGATTATACACTGCGCGGTACAGATGATCGCGGTCGCCCATGACCATCAGGCGGTCATCCAGATCACACTCGACCTCCAGATGTTTTTTCTCAATTTTCTGCTCAAAGGACAGAATGATCTGGCTGGTCATCTCAGAGAAATCAAACGGAGCCGGGTTGAGAATCAGCTCGCCCGACTGGATTTTAGCGGCGTCCAGCATACGGTTGACCATGCGGGACAGGCGGCGCGTCTCCTCCGCGATGATGCGCAGGTATTTATCGCGCTGCTCGACCGGAATCGTGCCGTCTATCATGCCGTCGACAAAACCGCCTATCGTGGTCATGGGGGTCTTGAATTCGTGGCTGACATTGGAGATAAAGCCGCGCGTCAGCTCCTCGAGCTGGTCGAGATCGCGCGCCATATTGTTAAAGGATACCGCCAGCTCATCAATTTCGTAGCAGTGGTTATCCTCCGGTACGCGCACGTCAAAATTGCCCGCGGCAAACTCTTTTGCCGCCGCCGCAATCACCTTGAGCGGCCGCGTCATATGCTGCGACAGGATGAAGGACAGCACCAGCGCCACCGCCAGCGTGATAAGCAAAATCAGCACCAGTGTCTGCGTGGAATGGCGCACCACCCCCGCCGCGGTCGCGTCCTGTGTATAGACAAAAATCATCGCGCTCATTTCGCCGTCGTCACCCGACACGCGCATGCCGACTGTATAGCTCGACCGGTCACCCAGCACGCCCAACTGACCGACCTCTGCGTAACCGCCTGTCTTACGGATCTGCTCGGTCACTTCCCGCGGGATCATCCAGCCCGTTACCTTGGCCGCGTCACCGTCCGGCCCGGCAATCATCTGGATAACGCCGTCCTGATCGGTCACATAAACCGTGATAGCGTCCTCCTTGGCCACTGTGCTGATGGACAGCATGTAGATTTCGCGAATCACATCGGAATCCGTGCCGAGCATCAGCCGGGTCTGCTCCGCCAAACTCTGCACGGTCGTGCGCAATTCGGTTTGCTTGGTTTGCAGCGCATAATTGCCCATCTGATAATAGAACACGCTGCCCGCTATGGCAAATGCACACACAATCAATAGCAGGTGCGTGACATAGTTTTTGAAGAAAAAGCTGCGTCTGCCCATAGTTTACTCCTTGGTCTCAAACTTATAGCCGACGCCCCAAACGGTTTTGACCTCCCATTTGTCCGAAACGCCCTCCAGCTTTTCGCGCAGGCGTTTGACATGTACATCCACCGTGCGGGTGTCGCCGAAATAATCAAACCCCCACACATCGTCCAGCAGCTGCGCGCGCGTGAACACGCGGTTCGGGCTGGAGGCAAGGTAATACAACAGCTCGATTTCCTTGGGTGGCGCGTCCACCCGCTTGCCCTTGATAATCAGGTCGTATGCCTGCTTGTCAATCACCAGATTGTCAAACGTCAGCTTCTCAGGCGCATCATCCGGCGCCATACGGCGGAACACCGCGCGTACGCGCGCAATGACCTCCGGCATCTCGAGCGGCTTGACGATATAGTCGTCCGCGCCCATCTCCAGGCCGGAAACACGGTCGGCCGTCTCGCCTTTGGCCGTCAACATAATGATCGGCACATCGCTTTCCGCACGAATCTCTTTACAGACCGCCCAGCCGTCCATCACCGGCATCATCACATCCAGCAGCAGCATATCCGGCTTTTCGGACTTCCACATTTTGATGCCTTCTACACCGTTTGCCGCTTCGATGACCGCGTAGCCTTCGCGCTCCAGATACAGGCGCAGCAACTCGCGGATATTTGCTTCGTCTTCGACGATGAGTATCTTTTTCGCCACAATTTACCCCTGCTTTCTCATCAGTATGTTTTCATTATACCGCTTTTGCTTGGCCAATACATTAACAATCTGTAAAAGCGGGAAGAATTGCGCACCCGGCACAGACATGCTATACTGAAAACATCAACAGCAAAGGAAGGTCGTTTATGTCCCAAACCGTCCCCCTGCATATCATCGCGCACATTCGCAGCGATTTTCCGACCAAATTCGGTATCCCACGGCAAAGCGGGCTGGCCGACGCGCCCGCACACATCATATTCGAGCCGGAGTACCGCAATGCGGACGCGCTGCGCGGTATGGATGGCTTTTCCCATCTCTGGCTCATCTGGCAGTTTTCCGAGGCCGTGCGCGACGGCTGGTCGCCCACCGTGCGCCCGCCCAAGCTGGGCGGCAATCGGCGCATGGGTGTGTTCGCCACGCGCTCTCCTTTTCGGCCCAACGCGATTGGGCTGTCCTCCGTGCGGCTTGATCGGGTGGAACTGCACACACCGGACGGGCCGGTGCTGCACATTTCAGGCGCCGACCTGATGGACGGCACGCCGATTTTCGACATCAAGCCCTATCTGGCCTACACCGACGCGCATCCGGACGCCACCGGCGGCTTTGCCCTGCAAAACCGCGATGGTGTGCTGGAGGTGTGCTGCACCGAAGAGCTGCTCATCCGTCTGCCCGCCGGACGGCGCGACGCGCTGCTCGCCATCCTTGCGCAGGACCCGCGACCGGGCTACCAACACGAGCCGGGCCGCGTCTACGGATTTCCGTTTGCAGGCTGCGAGGTGCGTTTTTCGGTCGAGGGCGGCACCCTGACCGTGCAGGATATCATCCCTGCTCCATAACACAGAAAACCGCTCCTGAAGGAGCGGTTTTTTTGTGTTATCTCAGCCGACGAGTTACAGATTGGTCGGCGTAATCGCTTCAAAATCTTCGAGCGTACCGTGATTCATGAAGCAGTCAATGATCTGCTTGCCGCGCGGGTCAAGCTCAGGCGTATTGAACTTTTCCAGCTCCTTGCAGAAGAAGTCGGTCAGAATCTTCGCGCCTGCGTCATACCCTTCCTCACCAACACGGTCCTGCGTCTCGACGCGCAGATACTTGGAACGGATGCGCTGACCGTCAATAGTCATATCCTTCATCGCGTAACCAAGCAGCGGACAGCGGGCAGGCTCCAGATGCTCGCGGCGAATCTTTGCGCCACCGTGACGTGCCAGATACTCGCGGGAGATCCATTCGGCCGCAAAGCCGACCTTGTACACACCAATATGCTGGTTGGGAATGAGCACATAGCGGGTGTTGGGGCTGTTCATGATCTGCTCGAGCAGCAGATTGGCCTGCTTGACGCGCTGGCCGGTCGCAAACGGCCAGTAGGAACCGACGCCCTCACTCTTAAGTTCGTTGCCGGTGACAATCGAGGGATTGTTAAAGCCGCGCGGCGCCACCAGACGCCACAGCCATGCCAGTGCGGGCGGGATAATGTGCATCATGCCCATAATACCGTAGTTCGGGTTCTCGCGGGTGGAAGGAGGCATACGAACGCCGAACGAGCGCACATCAATCTCCACCGGCTCCTTAACAATATGCGGCACATCCCAACGCGGCACAATCGCACGCGGGTTGGAGCAGGGCTTGCCGGTGGAATCGAGCGTATGCTCCCAGATCAGCAGCGTTGCGCCCGCATGACCTTCCATATTGAAGAAGCAGAGCGGCTCCTTCGGCTCGGTGCAGATGCGCTCGTACACCGGGTCGCAGCCGTAGTGCGTTACGCCGTCCATGCGCAGGAACCAGCCATCCTCACCGTCGACCAGCACCAGCTTGCCGGAATTGTTTTGCAGCTGCGGATAGCAGGTTGCCATATCGTCGCAAACCGGCTCGATCGCGCAGGTTGCACCCATGTTGAGGTAGGTTTCCTCACCCGTAACCGTATTCTTCGAGAGCAGCACACGGCCGTCCGGCTCGCGCGCAATGTCCTGCAGCATTTCGCTCTTGCCGCCGCCGGACGCACCCTCGTGCATGATGACCATTTCATTCTCATACGGGGTTACCAGACGGCCGCAGGACGTATGGCAGGTGGTCCAGCCTTCCTGCTCGCCGATATCCAGCAGCACCGAGTAAACGCCCTTCTTTGCGGACGGACCGGGATAGAGGTTGTAGGAGAATACCTCATGGCAGTCATCCAGACGGTTGTGCACAACCACCTGCTTGCCTTCAAAATGGGTGTGCCGGAACGGAGGCGCAACATAAACGATGGCGCGCGGCTTATAGCCCTCGCTCTCCTCGGCATTGACAAAGCCCTGCAAATGTGCCAGCGCAAACGCAAAGAACGCGCACTGCTTGGGGCAAACCAGCATAGAACCGTAGCCATAGATGTTGCCGCCCGAATTAAAGGGCATGAGAATCAGCTCCTGCGTCTTGAACCATTCCATGGTCTCGCGGCGCAGGTCTGCAAAGGGATAGCCGTATACATCAGCAAAGCGCTTTTTATCGGTCGGCTTGTCGTCCGCGATACGCATGCAGTCCGGCTCGCGGCGGCGCATATAATCCTCCACGAAATTGACCGACGCACCGTTCTTACAGTGTGTGACGTCCGCTTCCTTGACCGGCCCCTTCCCCGGCACGTCAAAGACAACGTCGTACACATCCGCATGCTCCGGTCCGAATACCATGTCGTACAGCTCCGCCTTGCTGGTTGGAACCGACACGCCTTTACAGTTTTCGAGCACGTCTTTCAGCTCGTCCGTGAAAGTGAATTTGTTGAGCAACGAGTTCATCTGTTTGTTTCCTCCTTCCACACCGCCGGCGCCCTTCCCAAGCATCCATCGGTGTGCCTGATGCAAGGCCTCATCACCATATATGCAATCAGGCCAATTGTTCTTCATTTATAGCATACTGCAAAACCGGGGGTCCCGTCAACAAATTTTCGCATTTTTGCAAGTTATTATACAACTTCTTGCAAAATGTACAAAAGACCCCCTTGCTTTTCTCTGTTTTTCCCACGCGGACGCTTGTCCTCCGTGCATTATTCTGAAAAATGCACAGAGAGACGGACCACCTCGCTGCGTGTGCCGACGCGCATATCCGGTCCCCACACCCCAAGGCCGCTGGTCACGACCGAGGTCATCCCCCTAATCTGCTCGCAGCCGCAGGCGTTGCCCCACAGCAGACGCATCATCAGGTTGCCCGGAAACAGCTGTCCGTCATGCGTGTGTCCGGACAGCGCAAGGTCCGCACCCGCCTGTGCGAGCGCCTCCAACTCTTTCGGCTGGTGGTCGATGACAAAAATGGGCTGCGCCGAATCAAGCGGCTCGATCAGCTGTGCTGGGCTCAGCCGCTGGACCGCCAGCTTTTTGCTGCGCGCCGGGTCGCGCCGACCGACCAGCTGCACACCGTTTGGCAGCGTCACGGCCCGGTCGTCCAGCAGCGTTATGCCGGCTTTCTCCAGAAATTCCGTCATGCGTGGGTCGTCCTTATCCGCATCCGCGGTATCCCAGGTAAAGCCCGCGAGAATCGGCTCGGACAGATCATGGTTGCCCCAGCAGGCGTAGACGCCGTATGTACTGTCAAGCGACGCCAGTGCCGTCGCGATACGCTCGGGTTCCGGAACTGCCTCATATTCGTTATCAAAAATATCTCCCGCAACCACCACCAAATCGGGCTGCATGTTGTTTATCTTCTCGACCGCCTGCTCGATATACGCCGGATCGGTACTATACCCCAGATGAAGATCAGCCAGCAGCGCTACCGTCATATCCTCGCCTGCGCCTTGCAGCGTCACGTCATAATCGGTCACATAGAGCCGCTTCGCATGCGCCATGCCGTAAAAACTGACCGTACATACGAGCAGCAGCGCCACGCCGCCCTGCACACGCCGCACCTGCTGCATTTGTTCAAAATCTTTACCGCGCGCGCGACGTATCACAGCCAGCGCCAGTTCGACCGCCAAAACGGCCAGCACCAGATACAGCATCCAGCCAAGCCAGTAGTTGCCGACCTGTAGCAGAAATTGCCGCAGAGGGTACGGCGACCCCACCAGAAAGCCGGTCAGCGGCGCGGACACAACCAGCGCATAAAGCACGATAAACGCCGCGCGGAACGCCTTTGTGCCGCACAGATGATGGCATGCGCCCGTCCATCGCAGCACCCAGCGCGCCAGATACACATTCAACAGGATATAGACTGGGGCCAGAAAAATCGCAATCATACGCCGCCCTCCTTTCCGGCTAACCGTTTGCCGTTTTTACGGCTGCGCGCAGCGCTCCCACACGCGGGTGACCGAGGTGCATTTGCCGTCCCGCCCAAGGTCGAACACCGCACCCGACAGCGCGCAGTCACCCGGCGCGGTCTTAAAATACTCAGTCAGATCCCCGCGAAACATCGCAATCGACTGCTCCACCCGCACGCCCAGCACGGAAACAATCGGACCGGTCATGCCCAAGTCGGTGATATAGCCCGAGCCTTTCGGGTTGATGCGCTCGTCCGCGGTTTGCACATGGGTGTGCGTACCCCAAACAGCGGCGCAGCGACCGTCAAGATAATATCCCATCGCGAGCTTTTCGCTGGTCGCGTTCGCGTGGATCTCCGCGAGCGCAATATCGTACCGCCCTTCCGCCTCGCGTAAAATCTTGTCCGCGCACAAAAACGGATTGTCCGGCCCGTAAGGCATGTCACATCGGCCAATCAGATTCATCACCAGCAGGCGCAGCCCCTGCGGGCCGCCGTAAATCCCCCAGCCCTGCCCTGGGCTTTGCGGCGCCAGATTGGCCGGGCGCAAAATATCCTGCCGCTCATCCAAATAGGGCGCGATCTGCTGCTTGCCAAACACATGGTTGCCAAGCGTAATCACATCCGCTCCCGCGGCAAAAATATCGTCCGCCTGTTTGGGGGTAATGCCGCGTCCGGCGGCATTTTCTCCGTTGACAATCACAAAATCCACGCCGTGCGCGCGTTTGACCCGGCGCAGCAGCGCGTGCAGAGTATCGATACCGGCCTCACCGACCACATCGCCTACCGTCAGAAGCTTCATGCCTGTTCCTCGCTTTTCCGTATTTTTCCGACCGCCATTTGCTGCCGGATAGAGAAAAAGGGCGGACGAGCCTCCGTCGTCCGCCCCTCAAAATTGTCAAATCATCCGTCCGTCTCAGTCGAACAGCGTCGATACCGAAACCTCTTCGTAGATGCGCGCGATGGCTTCCGTGAGCACCGGCGCCACCGACAGCAGCTTAATCTTGTCCAGCTTCTTTTCGCTCGACAGCGGGATGGTATCCAGAATCGCCAGCTCTTTAATCGGGCTGTTCGCAATCCGCTCGATTGCCGGGCCGGACAGCACGCCGTGGGTCGCGCAGGCGTAAACCTCTGTCGCGCCGCCCTTTTCCACCAATGCGTCCGCCGCATGCACGAGCGTGCCCGCCGTGTCGATCAGGTCGTCCACAAGAATACACTTCTTGCCCTCAACATTGCCGATGATATTCATAACCTCGGATACATTCGCCTTCGGACGGCGCTTATCAATGATGGCAAGCGGCATGTCCAGCTTTTCGGTAAACTTGCGCGCGCGGGTGACCGAGCCAAGGTCGGGAGAGACGATAACCGTATCGTCCGTACCGACACCGAACTTGCCCGCAATATACGGAATCAGCACGGAAGAGCCGAGCATATTGTCCACCGGGATATCGAAAAAGCCCTGAATCTGCGCAGCATGCAGATCCATGGTGAGCACACGGTCCGCGCCCGCCGCGGTGATGAGGTTGGCAACCAGCTTGGCCGAAATCGGATCGCGCGCCTTGCTCTTGCGATCCTGCCGCGCATAGCCGAAATAAGGGATAACCGCCGTGATACGGCCGGCAGACGCACGCTTGCAGGAGTCGATCATGATGAGCAGTTCCATCAGGTTGTTGTTGACCGGGCCGCAGGTGGACTGTACCAGGAACACGTCCGAACCGCGCACGGACTCGGAAATGGAAACCGAGATTTCGCCGTCCGCGAAGGTGGAAATCGCCGCCTTGCCGATCGGCAAACCGAGTGCGGATGCAATCTGCATTGCCAGTGCGGGGTGAGAGTTGCCGGAGAAAATTTTAATATTTTTTCCGTGAGAAATCATTGGTAAGCCTCCGTCATAATGATAGAATTTATCCCGTTTTTCTATTTTTACTTTTTATTTTGCTCTTTTTCATGTGCCGCGCGACGGCGGTCGTTCCAGCCCTCGAGCGTGGTCTGCCGCGCACGGGCCACTGCCAGCGCACCTGCCGGCACATCCTTGGTCACGGTAGCGCCGGCCGCGGTGAACGCGCGGTCGCCCAGCCTAACAGGCGAAACCAGATTGGTATTGCAGCCGATGAAGCAATCGTCTCCGATGACGGTCTGATACTTATGATACCCATCGTAGTTGACTACAACCGTACCGCAGCCGAAATTGACCCGCTCGCCAACGGTTGCGTCGCCGATATAGGTCAGGTGAGACACCTTAGTGCCGTTGCCGATGGTGGACTTCTTCAGCTCGACAAAGTCGCCGACACGACAGCCGTCACCCACAACGCACTGCGGACGAACATAAGCAAACGGCCCAACCGTAGTGTGTGCGCCAATCTTGGACTCATACACCTGAGAATTGTTCACCGTCGTACCCGCGCCGATCTCCGCCTTTTCCAGAACGGAGTTCGGGCCGATGACCGCGCCTGCGCCGACCTTGCAGCCCGCACGGATATGGCAGCCGGGCAGGATGGTCGCACCCGCCTCGATCTCGGCGTCCGGCGCAATATAGGTGTTTGCCGGGTCAAAGATCTGCACACCCTTGTCGATCAGCGTGAAGTTGACGCGGTTCGCCATCGCGCGAAACGCGATATAGGCCGATCCGCCGTCGCAAATCTCGACAATCTCGTTGGTGACGGCAACGCCCTTTTGTGCGCCTGCGGCCACTGCCGCCTCCACCAGTGCGTCGAGCGTATCACCGCCCGCCGCCAGCGCCTTTTGCAGCATCTCATAGGTGAACATCGCGGCAAGGCAATGCGTGTCGCGCGGGATAGGCTGACCTTCTGCGTCGAAGCCCTGCTGCTCCGCCACCAGCACGCTCACGCCGTAGCCGGTCGTCACGTGCGTCTCGACCAGATGGGTCAGCGCGTCATCCTCGGCCAGCACAAACGGCGCGGCAACCACCAGTACCTGCTCGCTCTCCGGCAGATTGCCGAGCGCCGCGAAACGGCTTCCCTCGGTCAGCGCGATGCTCTCCGCACCCGCCAGCGCAGGCTCCCGCTCGTCATGCACAAAGTAGCACGCATCCACGGCATCGGGCAGCTCGTCCCGCACCGTATCGCCCGCCGTACCGAACAGCACCGGACGCGCATAGGCGGAAAAACCGCCCTCGTCAAACAGGCCGCCAACCAAGGCGGCGGTAATCTTGTCCATCTCAGAAAATCCTTCCGTTTTCATTGGGGTCGCGACGCCCCGTTTTCAGTTATAGGTTTATTATACAACACCACAGTATAAAAAGCATCAGCATTTTTCGATAAATTTCCTTGTATCGCAAGATTATTTTCGCCGTTTGCTGACAAAAAGGCTGCCCGCTTAGCGTGGCAGCCTTGCTTTTCTCCTCCCGCATGCAGGACGGAACGGCTTCTCAGCCCTCCGCTTCTGCCTCGGTCTGTTTTTCTTCCATGTCCGTACTTATTTCCTGTTCCACCTGCGGCACCATCACCGCACGCAGCATGCGGATGCGCGGAATGAGCGGCAGATGCGCATTATACAGGTTGACAAACCGCCCCACAATCAACGCGGAAACCACCGTGCCGATGCCCAGCCCGTTGACACCGCGGAAAAAGCAAAATGATAGGATGAGTGCAATCACGACCAGCGTCACGTCAAACAGAATTTTCACCGAACCAAACCGCATGCCCGTCCGCTCGGTAATTGCATCCACAACGCCCTCGCCCGGCACGAGCAGCGCGTCCGGCGCAACCTCAACACTGATGCCAAAGCCTAAAACCGCGCAGCCGATCACCAGCGCCATGAGCTTGACCGGCAGCGAGGAAGGCTCAAACCACCACAACGCCTTCATGCCAACATCAATAAACGCGCTGAACACCAGATTGACCACAATCTGCAAAAACTGAATCGGCGGAAACTTTCGCCCGCGCAACACCACCTGCGCCGCAATAAACAGCAGGTTGAACACAAACGTAAACTGCCCAAGCGATGGCGCAAACTTCAGGCTGAGCACGTATGGCACGCTCGAAATAGGCGAAGTGCCGAGCGCCGCCTTGGTGATAATCGCTACGCCGAACGCATTGATGATGACGCCGATGGTGAACCACAAATACCGATAAGCTAACTTCCTCATTTTTCCTCCCAATGCTCCAAAGGGTTATGACCGTCCGCCCCCTTTCGGACGATCCCGCAAAAACGAGGCGTCCCGCATCGGACGCCCCGTTTGTTTTTCAGTTCTCTTCCTGCCCTTCCGGGATCTGCCGCAGAATCTCTATGGGTCCGCAGCCCGCGCATTTGGCACAGTCATGGATACATGCCATCGGGTCGTCCGGGTCCTCCTCGCGCCCGATTTCGAGCAGCGTCGAATCGCCTTGCTTCTCACCCACCAGAAATTTTGCGACCGCTTCCTCGGCCGAACCTTCGCAGCCCGGCACAAGCAGTACGCCGATCATCTCCAGCGCGTTGCGCATGGCAAGCCCCAACGCACCGCAAATGAGCACATCCACTTTTTCCATGCTCACCAGCTTGAGCAAATCCGTCGTGCCGGCGCCCTGCACGGAGGCCAACCGTTTGCCCGTCGGATTTTGTCCCTGCGCGCTGACGATCAGAAACGAGCGGCACTCGCCCAGATTTTGAGCGATCTGACCGCTGTCATATGCCACGCCGATATTCATCGGAGATCCTCTACCTTTTTAAGGGCATCCCCCAGCGCATCCGGGAGCTTGGCATCCTCGATTTTACCGGCGTCCACTGCCGCCGCCAGCTTGGGATCGATCGGCAACTTGGCCAGCACGGGCAGACCGTACTCGGCCGCTACCTCGTCCACATGGCTTTCGCCAAAGACCGTAATATGCTTACCGCAGTCCGGGCACTCCAGATAGCTGTAATTCTCCACCACGCCAATGAGCGGGATGTCCATCATTTTCGCCATTTTGACCGCCTTACCCACGATCATGCTGACCAGGTCCTGCGGCGAGGTGACAACCACAATGCCGTCCACCGGCAGGGACTGGAACACAGTCAGCGGCACGTCGCCCGTGCCGGGCGGCATGTCGACAAACAGAAAATCCACGTCGTCCCATATTACATCCGACCAAAACTGCTTGACTGTCTCCGCGATGATAGGTCCGCGATAGATAACCGGATCATCCTCGTTCGGCAGCACCAGATTAATCGAAATCATCTGCACGCCGCCCTCGCTGCGCGCGGGCAGGATACCCTCCTCGCAGCCCTCAAGCTTATCGTGTACACCGAAGGTCTTGGGGATGGACGGGCCGGTGATATCCGCATCCAGAATACCGCAGGTATAGCCCTTGCGCGTCATGCCGACCGCCAGCATCGAGGTCAGCAGGCTTTTGCCCACGCCGCCCTTGCCGGAGACGATACCAATGACCTTTTTAACCGAAGCTGCGGGATTTGCCGCGACCTTCAGGCTCTTTTCGCCGCCGCAGCCCGCAGAGCAGGATTCGCAGTTATGCGAGCAACCCATACTACAACAACTCCTAACATATCTTTTCTTGTCTATTTTTTAGTATACCGCATTGTTTTGGCTTGTGCAAGGGGCAATCCGGCTGGCGCACAATAGGAAAGTGTAGGTTTGTCAAACATATTGGACAGAGAACTCTAAAGGAGAAAGCCAACCCAGAGGCCTCATGGGAAAGTTATTGGAGCAGCGGTTATGGACAGCAAGCTGCTTTGTGA
>NZ_JBQKJP010000016.1:0-54074 GCF_052117205.1 Candidatus Agathobaculum pullicola
GGATATGGCCCCCTTTCGACAAGTTGTTGTATAGCAACTCAACTTTAACCGATGTGGTCTTATCCTTCATCCTTTTTTATTCAACTGTCCAAGATGTATTGTACTCCTACACCATTTGAACCTTTCCACAAAATGTGTTATGCTTTTATCAGAGACAATGACCGGCATCCTAATGCCTTTTCATTTCGCACAACACCTGTATGATTGGGGGAAACCATCATGACCGGTACCTGTGAGGGCTGCGCGTACAACGTATATGACGACATCGTGGGCGAGCATGTCTGCGAAGCCTATCTGGATGAAGACGAGTTCTACCGCCTGTCGCAGCGCAGCGGCCCTTGTCCCTATTACCGCTCCGGCGATGATTACGAGCTGGTGCGCCATCAAAACTGAGGAGAGAGCAACATGACTGAACGAGAAAAAGCAGCCGCAGGGCTGCTGTATGATGCCAATTACGACCCGGATCTGCTGCAGGCCCGCGCGACAGCAAAAGATCTCTGTATGGACTACAACCAGTTGCGCAGTACCCAACAAGAGGAACGCCTGCATCTTCTGCACAAACTGCTGGGTTCCTGCAGAGAGGACACCTACATCGAGCCGCCATTTTTTGTGAATTATGGCAGCAACATCCGCATCGGGAAGGCATTTTACGCTAACCACAATCTGGTTGTGCTGGACGGTGCGCTGGTCACCTTTGGCGACCATGTGTTCATCGGTCCAAACTGCTGCTTTTCCACGGCCGGGCACCCGCTCGACACCGCACAGCGCAACGCCGGGCTGGAATACGCCAAACCTATCACCATCGGCAATAATGTCTGGATTGGTATGGGGGTGCAGGTGCTGCCCGGCGTGACCATCGGAGATAACGTGGTCATCGGCGCAGGCAGTGTGGTAACCAAGGATATCCCTGCTGGCGTTCTTGCCGTTGGCGTGCCCTGTCGCCCGGTGCGCGAGATTGTGTAAAAACCACGCCGTGTCATTCTATAAGTCTGCAAATAAAAAGTCAATAGGAAATTGAGAAAAATTGCAGACTCAGGAGGAGGCGAAAAAGGGTATAACAAAAAGACCGCCGCGCAAGCACCGGTCAAATTGAAAGAATATGGAAGTGGTCAATCAGTATCTTCCAGAGAAGCCAGATACTCCTTTACCCGCCCATAGTAGATACGCAAGAACTTGTTGGCTCCGGCTGTCATGTAGACCAAGTAAGGCTTACCCTCGGCTCGTTTCTTGTCCATGAAGCAGTACACAGGGTCATCCTGCGGCATGGTTTTCAACAGGCAGTCCATGACCAGAAAGAGTGCTTTGCGCAGTTCTGGCGGCCCACTTTTGGAAGCCCTCGTACTCTTTGCCTCATGGGTGCCAGACTGGTCAGCACCAGGGTCAACGCCCGCAAAAGCAGTAATGGAGTTTCTGTGGGTGAAGCGGGTCACATCTCCAATCTCCGCCATGAGCTGTGGGCCAAGGGAATCTCCCACGCCGCGCATGGCCATGACAACTGGATATTCGGGGAGTTGGGCGGCCAGAGTACGCATTTCGGCTTTGAGCCGTTCCAGAGACGCAGAGACGGCGTTCAGTGCGTCAATGGCTTGCCGTACTACGGTTTTGGTTAGAGCGTCCTTTGGAAGCATGGCAATCAAATCCTGTGCTCGAGCGTGGATTTCAACAACTCGGCTCTGGCTGAAGTTGTAACCGTGCCGCTTACACCATTTTTGGTATCGCTCGGTAAAAGCAACAAGGCTCATATTCCGCACACAGTCCACATGCCAAAAAGCCATGGCAAAATCCACCCATTTTTGGCTGCCATCCTCGCGGACAGGGCTGTCAAACAGATTGTTGACTCCGGGATAGGTCTGGTCCAGAAGGGCGATGAGGTTGTTCTTCATCATCGTCTTGGTTTTGGAGTATAGACCCTGCTGCCGGTTCAGCGTTTTCAGTTGCATACGAATCGTGTCCATGGGTGTATGTTGGCGCAATTCCGTCCAGTTGTCAAGCCCATAGCGGGCGATCTTCCGGGCATCCGCCTTGTCTGTTTTCACTTTGCGCAGGGTGTTGTTCCCATAGTCTTTTATAAGCTTTGGATTGACCGCGCTGACAAAGATGCCCTCCTCGTGGAGAAAGCGGGCCACGGGCTCATAGTACCGCCCGGTGTGCTCCATGACCACCCGGGTCTCGCCTTCCAGGCTTTTCAAGTAGTTTGCCAACTCCTTGAGTTCACTGCCGGTGTGGCCAACAGAAAACGGTTTTGCCACCACTTCCCCAAAGGGGCGGAGAACAGATACCATGCTCTTTCCTTTGGAAACATCAACCCCTGCCACATTGTTCATGCAAATCGCTCCCCATCGTAGATTTGTCTTTTGGCATCCAGCCTTTTCATCATTGCCTATCCAATCTATTTGATGACACGGGCGCACCGGTGTGGCGGCTCAACCTGCATAAATCGAACGCTGCGAATGAGAGACTGGCTGACGGACTTATGCTCGGACGCAATGGTCCTGGGAGGAATACATCAGGCCAAGACTCTCTCATTCTAACTGCTTAGGCAACAATACGAAAAAAGACACGGCTGGCTGCCGTGCCTTAACCCGCAAATATATTGTAATAGGAGAAATACAAAAAAACCTTTGCCCTTACACGGGTGCTCATAAGAAAGTAATTCCAGAAATTACGATTATGGCATCTGTCAGACGGGGTTGGTAAACGAGATAACGGGTATTCGGTGAAAACCGAGTACCCGTTATTTTTTTGCCTATGCGTGGAAGCAATAGATTTATTCACATTTTTCGTGTATAATTAACTCATATCTTTTCCATTCTTTTCATTCCGAGATTTTTTCAAAAAATCTCAAAAAATTTTGGAAACATTGGAACAATTCAGCCTTTCTCATGCCATATATAGTAGAGGGCTATTTCAAAACGATTGGAGGTGACGCCTATGGAAAAGCGGAAAAGTCCGAAAGGATTCATTGTGGTGCTGCCCGGTGAGATTATTGAGATACCGCAGGACAGTGATAAATCATGGTTGACCCTGTTTTACAGTCTGCCGAGGGAGCTTGCGGAAAAGTGGAAGCCCGCCTACGATCTGCCCCGCTGTCCCTATGAGGTTTTGCGGACGGACAAGTATGACCACATCGTATGTGACGATATGTTCAAGTTGCTTGTGTGGGACTGCTACGCATGGAGCGCATGGCAGTTTTTCCAAGTAAAAGACCGCAAAGGCAATTATCGTGACATCCCCGGAAACTGGACGCAGTACGCAGGATATTTCCCCTTGTGGCGGCTATCGTACAGTATCATCCCCTACATCCGAATGAAGTTTGAGCAGAACGGGCTTGGCTTCCAAAACCTTTACAACATCCCGCAGGGTGTGGAAGTGCCGTGGCTGACCTATCAGCAGTTCAGCAATCTGATCGGTAATGTCACCGACATGGTGATTGCAGAGCAGAACTGGCAGCCGATGATCGACGCGATCTGGGAAAACCGCACCGTAGAGGACTACGAAACCACAAGTAGCACCGTTAAGACTAACTTCATGCGGAAGTGGCATCACAACCGTTCCGGCAAGCCGATCTCTCTGGATGAAATGATGGAGAGCGAGGACGGGGACATTTTCGATGTGGCAGACCCCCGCAGCGATTTTGAGAACTCTGTTATTTCTGAAATGCAGATTGCTTCCTTTGCGGAAAGTACCATTACAGAGAAAGACCGGGAGATATTGAAGTTGCGTATGGAGGGCTACACCGAACAGGAGATCGCAGACAGGGTTGGCTACAAAACTGCCAGCGCAGTCCATAAGCGGATCACCAAGATCGCAGCCGCTTATGAGGGCTTTGTGACAGCGGAATATCAGAAGTATTTGGACAAGTAAACAAACGCAGAAGCGGCAGCAGTTACCAAAATGGTGACTGCTGCTTTTTCATGCCCGAAAGGAGGTTTTTATGAGCAGAGAACCGTTTGAAACCATGCCCGATGTGATGGATGCTAAGCAGCTTGCAGAGGCGTTGCAGATTTCCAAAGCGGGAGCATACAACCTTTTGAGTAGCCCGGACTTCCCAACCTTACGGATCGGCGGGCGCAAATTGGTGATGAAAAATGAGCTGGTGGAGTGGCTGAAAAGCCACACGAACAGAACACCATGAAAATGCAGTCAAGAGCTGGAAAAGTGGCAAATCAGTCGGTAGGACAAAGTGAAATGTACCCCGCATCGTTTTGGGCGTTTCCATCAAAAAATCGCAGCACTTTTCCAATTCAAGAGCTGAGAAAAAATCGTGAAGATCAGGAGGTTTTATGAGAACAGGGCTTACCAAAAAGCAAAAGACAACGGTGATCTATTTTGACGAGTATGGCGGTATGATCGAGGTGCAGACCCACAACACCGATCTCAAAAAGCGGCTGATGGCATTTGCGGCAAAGCACCCGCAATACTGCCGCCAGACCGACGATGACGAGCAAGGCGGTCTGACCTTTGAAATTGAGAAAGGACGGCTGAGCTTCCGACTGACAGCACCGTACAGTGAGGAACGGAGACGGGGGGCAAGCGAGTGGGCGAAGAAGAACGGTGTGAGAAAATTGCTGCCCGAAAAACATTATCAATAAAAAACAACAGAACATCTTGACTTTTTGAAAATGTAGAGTACAATAATATCAGAGGCGTGAAAATACGCCTCTGATATTAAGGGGGCTTACAGATGAAAGCAACGTATTCTGGCTTTATTACGGACAACAAAAACTGTTCCGGCTTTGAGTTCAATACGGATGCGAACAGAATATTTGATTTTCTGAACCAAGATGAGATCATCATTAAAATGGCTGAATATGCAGATCAAGGCAAACCAGCTCTTGCCGGCTGTGTCTTGGAGTTAGAACAATTTTATGAGGAAATGGATAATCCGACGATCGACTTCAGCGATGGGTTCACTCGGACTGTTGTCGGTCGCATGATCAAGAGCATCTTAAAGCCATTCGGGTATCAGGTTGAAAAGCAAAAGGATTTCCCGAAAAACCGGAAGGGAAAATATTTTGTTTCAGCATCTTGTTACAAGCTCGACACAAGTGAAGCAACCATGCGCATTGTGAAAAGAATTGAAGAAATAGAAACATAGTATTCCATAGTCGGTTGTCATTTTTTGACCTGAATCGTATTTATATAGAGAAATGAAAGGGGAATATGAATCATGGGACGAAAATATACCAGAACTGAGACGATTGCACAAATAGAAGAAGTCGCAAAGGACATGTCAACTTTTTACATGGCTACCTGCATAAATCATGCCGGAACGACTTATAAAGCCGATGGTGCCAGGTACTACACAGAAATCATTTCTGAGTATTTGTTGGAACACTACGATTTATTTGATCAGATTCAAAAAATCAAACGTGGGAACTACAAAATTGGCTCGCATAACGGAACAACGCCTCGCGAAACTTCTAACCGAAAGGAAGAACGAATCGCACTGGCTTTAGCCCAGAAAAAGGTACTGAACCCACTCGGCGAGGTCATCGATTATCAAGTTCCGCTGAAAAGCAAGCAAAGCGATCGAGCCGGTAAAATTGATTTGATGACTTTCGACGAATCCACAGGGATTTTGAGACTGATTGAGTTAAAAGCACCTAAGAGCAAGGAAACATTGCTTCGCTGCGTTTTGGAGATTTACACTTATTACAAGACGGTGGATATGGACGAGCTGTTAAGAAGTTACGGTTTAGATGGTAAGTGCAAGGAAGTTCGGATTTGCCCGCTGTTTTTCAAGGGAAGCACTCAAAACAACGAATATAATACATTAGGCAATCACGGAAACCTTGTTGGACTGATGGACAAAATGAGTGATGATGGCGTCAAGGTCGAGTTACTCCGGTTTCCTTTTGAAAATATCGAAACGGTATCACCAAGCACTTCCTATGCAAATGGTGTCACTGGTTGTGATACTCCTTGCACCCCAGGGGCGATCATTATCATTCCTACCGTAAAGAGCCCCAATGCCGCTCCGCTTGATTTAGAAGAAGTTCCTGACTGTGACACGGGAACGCCATCAAAATGGGAAATCGAAATTTTGGATTATTAGCTTTTCAACTCTACCACCCTGTTGTCGCGGCGGTTTGCTATACTGCCATCAAGAAAGACAGTAGGAGGACAATTTTTTATGGATGAGCAGCAAATAAACGAAAACAAAACCCTGTCCGGCGACGACATTGCCTGTCCCAACTGCGGCAGTCACAATGTGCGCTGCGTACCGTACCCCAAGGTGGAGTTCGGCGCATGGTTTATCCTGTGGCTGGTTGTTGCGTTCGGCGGGTATATGATCTCGGTGTTTATTACGATCGCGGGCATCGTGTTCTGGAGCATTGCACTGGTTATCCGGCTCAAGCAGAACAAGCTGGCGAAACAGTACATTCGGATGCAGTGCATCACCTGCGGGACAAACTTTGACGTGGCAAGAAGCGAACTCACAAAGGGAGGCGGCAAAAAATGAGTCGGGACTATCGTATCAATACCTTCGGTCTGACCGAAGAACAGAACGCACTCGTGGAAGATAATATCCCGACACGGGACTATGAGGTTTTTGACACCGATGCGCCGACCGACCTGATCGCAATCAACTGTGAGGTACTGATCATCTATGCCCCGGAGATGGACCAGGATTCCATCGGCATGATCTTCGATTACTATTCGCAGGTCAACGGCTGCACCGACGAAACCGTTATCTGGCTTGGAGAGCCCAAACCTCCAAAAGAGCTGCAAAAGTTTTTCAAATGCTACGATTCCTTTGATGCGATCACGGACAAGCTCAAATATCTGCTGCTCACGGCACACAGCAAGAGTAAAAAGGCGCACGAATACAGTGAAAAGTTGGTAAACGGGCTGAAAATCCTCGCCTTGATCCGGAGTCATCCTGGCATCTCCACGCAGAAACTGGCTGAGCTGACCGAACTGCCGCTGCGCAGTGTACAGCGCTATATTGCCGCCCTGCAAGCCACCGGAGAATGGATCGAATATGACCGGTCACTTCGAGGCTGGAAGCTGTTTCATGGAATTTCGATGCTCTATGGCGAGGTCTGAAAGGAGGAATGGGATTGAAACTCTGCATTCATCGTGGGACGCATCAGATCGGCGGCATTGCCGCAGAAATCTCCACGGCAACGACACGCATCCTCATTGACATGGGCGATGAGCTGTCCCTTGACCCCAATTTTGTCTCCGCTCCACTGAACATTCCGGGTGTGACCGATACCGATGGATGCTGTGACGCTGTTCTGTTTACCCATTATCACGGCGACCACACCGGTCAGATGCTGCGCATCCGCCCGGAGATTCCGCTCTATGCCGGGGCGCTGGCGAAGGACATTATGCTCCAGTCAGCAGAACATGGCGGGCATAAAAATGACGCACTCTCCGCTCGGATGCAGACCATTCAAACCTTCTCTCCTGGCGAACCGTTTCTCATTGGCGACATCCAAATCACACCCTTTTGTATTGACCACTCTGCCTGTGACAGCTATCTCTTTTTGATCGAAGCAGACGGCAAGCGTGTTCTTTACACCGGCGATTTCCGACTGCACGGTGTGCGCGGCGGAACGATGGACAAGATTCTGGATAGACGAATCGGCAAGGTTAATGCCGTCATCACCGAGGGAACGACGGTGTCCCGCTCGGATGGCGCAGTGGTGACAGAATGGGATTTGCAGAAGCGCGTGAAAACGTATTTGCGGCAATATAAATATGTGTTCGTGCTGTGCGCGACCACCAACCTTGACCGGATTTTTGCACTGGCGCGGGCAGTGCCCTATGGAAAATACTGTATCTGTGACAACTATCAGAAAACACTGGTTCAGACCGTCTCTGAGCATTGGGCCGGTATTTCGACATTTTATCAAATGCCAAAGCTGACCGTTTATGGTGACAACCTGCTTCCACGGTTTCAAACGTTGGGCGGTCTGATGTTTGTCCGCGCTAACCGGCAGTTTGAAGCCATGATCCGCCAGTTTGACCCGGCGCAGAGTATTATCCTCTATTCCATGAGGGACGGCTACCGCACGAAACCCGGCAGCACAATTCCAGACTTTCTGGCACTGACCGGCACTTGGGAACTGCTGCACACCAGCGGACACGCCGCACCGGAGGATTTACGCCATGTCATCGAAAAAGCAGATCCAGAAATTGTTATTCCCATGCACACCGATGCGCCGCAGAAGATGCAGGCCCTATGCCCCAACCGGAAAGTTGTCCTGTTGAAAGACGGGGAGGAGCTTAAACTATGACAAATGATGTTTTCTGTGTCGGACTGACAAGGACAGAGCTGCAAACATTAAGCGTACTGTTCCCCATCACTTTCCCCATTCTGAGCGTAGAGCCCGACGCGCTGGACGAGGATATGATCGAACACATCACAGATCAGGTGCGGTGCATGGTACTAAACCCGAAACGGCTCTCCGAGGAGCAACTTACGTGGTTTTTGTACGATCAGGATTACCTTCGCACGCACTATCACCCTGTACCGATTCTCCTGTTTTCAGACCCCATGACCCGTGAGCAGAATCGTTCGATTCCGATGCCGGAGTTCCCGATTCTGGTGATCGACCTGCGCAAGCGGATAGACCGCAACCGGAAGCTTGCGATCAAGCTGCTGCGGGAGTCATCGCTGCCATGCTGGCAGAATAGAAAGACTATGCACAATAATATGTTCAACGATGCATGGTATCTGATTGACATTGAAACGACCGGGCTGGATGTCTGGAAAGACCGGATTGTTGCAATCCGTTTTTCAAAAATGGCAAATTTCGAGGTGCATGGCGAAAGCACGATTTATATTCGTCAGCCGGAGCCGCTGCCGGAGAATATTACCAAGCTGACCGGAATCACGGATGATATGCTGGAGCATGGTGTTTCTTTGGAGGAAGCCATCGAGGAGCTGGACGCTCTCCCGTGCAAGAACATTCCGTTTATCTTTACTGACGAGGACTATACGACAGGTTTTTTGAACGCAGCGTTCCTTCGCTACGGCAAGGCACTTGACCGGCCGTATCTTGCAATTGACAAGCTGGCGAATATCCCGTTCGGCTATCTGATGCAACGCAGGGCACGGAACATTCCGTCGCTGGCCGACCCGGAATCGACCGAGAACCTGCTGTTTGATACTGAGCTTCAGGAGCTCTATGCGCTGACAAAGTGTACCTTCGATGCCCTGATGAACCGCTACGATGTCCGCTGCCCTGGGCAGTTCGACAAACTGTACGCAGCAGAGTTGAGTAACGTATAAAACCCTTTTGGAACAAAGGGCGCACTTCTATACAGGGGCAAGCCCTGTATGTGCGCTCTGCGAGGCAGACAGCCCGGACGATTGAAGTCCGGGCTGTTTTGCGTCACTTCGTTCCGAACAAGGGGCTGCACCCCTTGCGCCATCGTCGTCGCAAAGTCCGCTCGGCTCCGTTTCCGCCTTGCGGCGAAAACTGCGCTCACTCCCTTGCTCCTCCTCTCCCCACAAAATCATGCGATTTTGCGGGGACCCCTTATGGCTATCCCTGTGTACTTTGCGATTGGCGCAATTTGCTGATGCAAACAGCACCACTCACAAAGTTTTGAATATGTACCCATGACCGTTTACCGATTTTCGGTAGGCGGTCTTTTTATATCCACCAATCAAAATCAAGGAGGTCATACACTATGGCAAAACAGAAAACCATTCCCCAACTGGAAGCAGAGAAAGCGGAAAATGAACGCAGGCTCTCGCAGCTTCAACACAAAAAGCAGCAGCTTGAAAACCGCATCACCTACTACGAAAAAGGAGATCGGCGCAAGCGGGCGCACCACCTTATCACCCGTGGTGCAGCCATTGAAAGCGTCGCACCGCTGACAAAAGTTTTGACCGAAACCGAGTTTTACTCCTTTGCGGAAAAAGCCCTTGCTGTCCCGGAGGTCAAGGGCTTGCTCATGGAAGCGGTCAACGAACACAACCGGGCTGAACAGAAAGAGAGGTGTTAAATATCGCACTATATCATTTTCATGTCACACAAATTAAGCGCAGCGCAGGACAATCCGCTATTGCGTCTGCCGCCTATCGTTCCGGCGAAAAGCTGCATAGCGAATACTACGGCGAGGACAGCGACTACACCAAAAAGGGCGGCGTGATCTGTTCGGGAATCCTGCTACCGCCTCATGCCCCACCCTCTTTCTCTGACAGAGAAACACTATGGAATGAAGTAGAAAAAGCGGAACGGGGAAAGAAAGCGCAGCTTGCATACAGCTTTGACATTGCCTTGCAAAACGAGTTTTCCGTGCAGGAAAACATCGAGCTCGCAAGGCAATTTTTATTGGAGCAGTTTGTAAGTCGGGGCATGGTGGTGGACTTCGCTGTTCACTCTCCCGACAAGGAGGACGGCGGCATTTCCAATCCCCACTTTCATGTTATGTGTCCTATCCGTCCTCTGGATGAACACGGCAGATGGGGCAACAAGCAGCGGCGGGAATATTTACTTGACGAGCATGGCGAGCGCATCCGGGATGAAGCAGGAAACTATGTATTCAACGCTGTGCCGACCACCGACTGGGGCAGTCCCGACACCTTGGAGCATTGGCGGCAAGCGTGGGCTGATCTATGCAATCAGAAGTTTGCTGAAAAGGAACTGGACTGTCGTATCGATCACCGCAGCTATGAACGACAAGGCATTGACCAGCTTCCCACCGTCCATGAGGGTGGGACCGTCCGGGCGATGGAAGCAAAGGGCATCCGCACCAACAAGGGTGATCTAAACAGATGGATCAAGGTGACCAACGATCTGATCCGCAATCTGAAAAAGAAAATCTCTGCGCTGCTTGACTGGCTGAAAGAAGCCCATGAGGAATTGAGCAAGCCGCAATCTCCCAATCTGGCGCAGCTTCTCAGCGAGTATTACACCAACCGCAACGCAGGAGCTTGGAGCCAGAAAGCGAAGATCGGCAATCTCAAGGAGTTCAATGAGATCGTCAATTATCTCATGCAGAACAAGCTGACAACGCCCGAAGAATTGCAGGAGCGTGTGTCTGTTCTGAGTGACCACATCGACACCTTGAAAAGCTCCATGCGTGGCAAGTCTGACCGCATGAAAGAGTTGGACGAGCTTCTCCGCATGGTGCAGTTTTACACCGATGGCAAGCCCGTTGCCGACAAGTTAGCGACTATCAAATGGAAAGGCAAGCGGGAGCAGTTTATGTCCGAAAATGAAAATACACTCCGCCTGTATCACATGGCAGAGCGCAAGTTGAAGACATATTTCAAGGATGGCAAGTTGCCCATCACTGCATGGCGCAGAGAGCGTGACCGTCTGGAACAGGAGTACAAGACCGAACAAGCGGAGCTTTCACCCATCCATGCGGAGGTAAAAAAGCTCTGGCAGATCAAATATAAGGTGGAGCAGGTCATCCATGAGCAGGAGCGTCAGAACGCTGTTACACGGCAGAAAAAACAGGAAATCGAACACTAATTCTTACACAAATTCAGGAGGCACTTATGAGCAAGAAGAAACCATTTGAACATGAAATCGACCAAGAGCTTTTGGCAGAGATTGAGGAATGGGAGCAGCAGGAGCATGACGAGCCGGAGGGATATTACTTTACCAATCCCGACCCGTATCTGAAACCCGCACCGCTGCCGCCCGACCATCCCAGACACAATTTCTGGTTTGATGAGGACGGACACATCTGCGTGAAAAATCCATCCGCTTTCTGGCTGCCGGAGTTCACTTTGCAGAAAGAGATCGGCGGTACGATCTACACCGTTACAGGGAGCTATGACGGGACGGAAACGCTGGACAGGAAAATGGAGCGCATCATGGCCGAAAAGTTTACAGAAAAGATGGAGGATTCCGAATGACAAATTCACAGACTCTTGGTACAATAGAAGCAACCAATCCTGTACTGGCAGTTGCCCCTTTGAAGGAGGAAACAGAAATGTTACGGGCAACTGATAAAATCACCGCACTCTATTGTCGCCTTTCCGTAGAGGATATGAATAAAAACGGCGGCAAAGAGGATGAATCGAACTCCATACAGAATCAAAAAATGATCCTGCTCCAGTACGCTAAAGAGAATCGCTTTCCTAACCCGACCTTTTTCGTGGACGATGGGTACAGTGGCACGAACTATGACCGCCCCGGATTCCAAGCCATGCTTGCGGAGATCGAAGCGGGACGAGTGGCAGTTTGTATCACCAAAGATTGTTGTGGCATATGCGCCCTATGGCTATATGATGCACCCGACAAAGCGGAATGCCCTTGCAGTTGATCCTGACTCTGCTGCCGTTGTCCGGCGCATCTTCGACGAGGCTCTGGCCGGAAACAATACCTCCGTCATTGCGGATATGCTGAACGACGAAAAGGTTCCGACACCCGGCCAGTATTTCAGAAGCAAGTACCCTGACAACAAGAAGTTTCTCCGCATGAGCGAAAAGATAAGCTGGACAACCTCTATGGTTCACAAAGTGCTGGTCAATCAGCTCTATACCGGAGCAATGGTCAGTCACAAGCGGAAGTCCTGCGGTGTGGGAAACAGGCGGACAGTAGCCAACGATCCGATCATCGTTGAGGGAACTCATGAAGCCATCGTTAGCAAGGAAGAGTTTGAAGAAGCGCAGAAGGTTATCCGGGGTGGTATTAAAAATCCTGACCGCAAGGTCAAGGAATATCCGCTGCGGGGGCTAATCTGCTGCGGCAACTGCAAACGCGCCATGTATCGCGGAAAAACAAGAAACGACGGTATTTTCTTTACCTGTACGCACTCAACGCACGATAAAGATACTGACTGTGCGGTTGGCGAAAAGTACAGCGAAGCATGGCTGGAGTCCATCGTCTTTCATGCGATTGGGGACTATCTGGCACTGGCAGAAAAACAGGCGGTTCAGAACCGGGAGGTCGGGTATCTCAGGAAGTCAGCGATCACGGAATGCGCCGCCAAGATACGATCCTTGCAGACACAGACAGAACAGCTCAAGGGTGTGAAGCTGCGGCTGTACGAGAAGTACACTTCCGGCAGCATTACGAAGCAGGAATACCTCAAGCAGAAATCCGACACCGATGCCAAGTTAGCGGAGAACGCTGAGGCGATCCGGTTTGCCGAAGAACGAATGCGGGAGCTTGACTCTGAGCAGCCTTGTTCCGACGAACGGCTGGATGCCGTGTGCAATGAGTACCGGAACAGTTCGGCTCTGACCTATGAGCTGGCTCACGCATTTATCTCAGCAGTCTATGTCCACAATCAGGACAACATCGAAATCGTCTGGAAGTTCAAGGACTTCCTTTCAGAAACGGAGGCTGAGTAGGTTGATCGTTGCGGTCTACGCCCGCGTAGCTACCAAGGAACAGCTTGACGATAAAGATTATCCTGAGCGTCAGACAGAAATGCCAGAACGGCGGGAGGATCAGAATCCGGCTCAGACAAATCAATCAGGGGCTTGATGAGATGCAGCAAGCCGTTCACGGGTGGTTGTCCACCTATGAACGGCTTGTAAATTCTCAATATTTTTTTAGTTCCTACTTGACACAAGAAGACCTATCCAGACTGGGACGAAATTCCTCGCTGACCGGGCTTTATATCAACTTCACTTTCCCGAAATACAATGTGCGGTATATTGCCATCAACGACCACTTTGACACCATTGACCCCAACAGCACAGATAGCGATATTGCCGGTATCAAAAACTGGTTTAACGAATTTTTCGCCAAAGATACAAGCCGCAAAATCCGGGCTGTGCAGAAAGCAAAGGGTGAGCGTGGCGTACCGCTGACAACCAATGTTCCGTTTGGGTATCTTAAAGACCCGGCAGACAAAACCAAGTGGATCGTAGACGAAGCGGCGGCTGTGATAGTGAAGCGAATCTTCAAGCTGTGCATGGAAGGACGGGGACCGATGCAGATCGCCAAGCTCTTGCAGGAGGAAAAGGTGCTCAACCCCACCGCCTACAAGAAGCGTGAGGGCATCAAGGCACCCAGCCCGGAAACCGCTGATCCGTACCATTGGAACACCAACACGGTCGTTCACATTCTGGAACGGAGGGAATACACGGGATGCACTGTCAATTTCAAGACCTATACCAATTCCATCTGGGACAAGAAGCAGAGGGAAACGCCCCTTGAAAATCAGGCGGTTTTCTACGACACCCATCCGGCGATCATCGAGCAAGAAGTCTTTGACAAGGTGCAGGAGATCCGGCAGCAGCGTCACCGCAGAACGAAAACGGGCAAAAGTAGTCTGTTCTCTGGCATGGTCTACTGTGCCGACTGCGGAGCGAAAATGCGGTACTGCACCACCAACTACTTTGAGAAGCGGCAGGATCACTTTGTATGCGCTAACTACCGCAGCAACACGGGAAGCTGTTCGGCTCACTTCATCCGGGCGGTTGTTCTGGAAGATTTGGTCTGGATGCACATGAAAGCGGTCATTTTCTATGTGACACGGTATGAGAAGCACTTCCGGGAGGTCATGGAGCAAAAGCTCCGCCTGTCCAGCGAGGAAGCCATCCGTGGACACAGAAAGCGTCTGGCACAGGCCGAAAAACGGTTGACGGAACTTGACCGCCTGTTTATCCGCATCTATGAGGACAATGTGGCAGGGCGTATCACGGATGAACGGTTCTCTATGATGAGCAAGACTTATGAGGATGAGCAGACGCAGCTCAAAGTGGAAATTCAGAGCTTACAGCAGGAAATTGAAGTACAGGAACGACAGATTGAAAACTTGGAGCAGTTTATCCAGCGGGTACACAAATATGAGGATTTGCAGGAGCTTACCCCTTACGCTCTTCGGGAACTTGTCAAGGCGATCTACATTGAAGCCCCTGACAAGAGCAGCGGCAAGCGGCGGCAGAACATCCGCATTTCCTATGACCTTGTGGGCTTTATCCCGCTGAATGAACTTTTGAAAGAGGAAACGGCATGACCGAAGCCATGCCGTTTCTGCAAAAAACTATATTACTTTCTTACGACCCCCGCCCTTTCGGCAAAGGTTTTTTGTTTGCTTAAGCAACCGCTTCTACGGTTTCCACACCGTTTTCGCGGTAGGTATACACGGTAAATCCACTGTACGTCCATACGCCGTCCTCTCCGTCACCCATGCAGCTGGGCGAATAGGTCTTAGAACTGGGTGACCCGAGTGCTCCCTCCAGCGCAGAAGCAGAAGAGCCAATATAACCGGATGCCTGCGAAGCCGTCGGCTTAGCCGGTTCAGGTGTCGGCTCAGGCTGCGGAGCGGGAGCCGGAGTGGATTGTGGCTTGCTGGTTGAAGTATTACCGGACAAGCTGCCTGAGGAAGGCGTACCGGTTGTATTGCTGTTAGAAGAACTCGAACCAGACGACGTAGTGCCGCTTGACTGCGGTTTGCTGGTTGAGCTGCTACCCGTGCTCGTGCCGGACGATGCGCCGCCCGACTGCGGCTTGGACTGTGAAGTACTACCCGAAGTCTGGCTATCCGCGTCATTCTTATCCGCTTCAGACTTATTCTCTTCGAGGGTCACATCCTCGGTCTTGTCCTTGTTCTCCTCATCCGTTACCGTCTCAACGGTCTCGTTTTCCTGTTTATCCTCGGCTGTAGGATTCTGATTACCGCCGCAGGCTGCCAGGCTGGCGCACACAAGCGCTGCCAGCAGCAGAAGTGTTATTTTCTTTTTCATATCTTGTCCTCCCGGTTGTTTCTATTTTATTCGACGGATTCCGTCTCCTGATTGTTCCCCATATCAGGCGGATATTTGAGCAAATTTCCGAGATTTCTCTCAACAATCTCAACAATTACCGTATCGCCCGCCTGCACCTGTGTCAGCGGATAGGGCATTTGCCGCGTGATGACCGCTTCGCGAAAGTCCGCAGCCAGAAACGGATGCAGCGCGTTTCCGAACGAATCACGGCACAGGATCAAACGCCCGTTCTGCGCATGCTCACTCGTCGTTTGCATTAGGATATCCTCTGCCGTGCGCGGTGGCGTGACATAGGAAAAGTCAATTGCATACTGCTGTTGTGTTTCCCTCTCGGTTCCCTTAGGATACAGCATTTCATACAGGTCGCCACGGTGAGTATTTTTCGTTTTGTAAGAGGCTTGACCAAACGGCGTATACGGCAAACCGAGCGTCTGCATCAGAAAATCATGCGCAAGCGCCGCGCCGCGGTTGGACCAGTGCGAATCTGTGTGCAGATACAGCACTTCATCCTGCCCGGAGAAAAAAGTGAACAAATCAGCATAGTCAACTTCATATTCCTGCAAATATTTCGCAACAAGCTCGTAATTGCCCGGGGAATCGCTTTGCAGATAACGTACAGGCATATGCTCAGGATAGAGAGAATTCTTGTTGGGTGCGATGGTGAACACAAACCGCGCGCCGCGCGCCTGGCAATATGCCTGCATGTCCGCCACTGTCTGCGCAACCTGTCGCGCCTGCTCCTCCGTCAGCGTAGCGTGGTTCTGATAATCGTCGAGTGTTGCGGCATAGTACAACCAGCCATCCGAGCCGTAAATCACATCCTCTGCGGGTGAAGTAGCAAGCAGCGTGGTCTGCAAAGCGGCGTTCGCGGTGACCATCTCCTGCCGCAGTGCAAAGTGGTCGGCAATGTAGTCGGTCACCTGATCAAGCACTGCCGTATTCCAGCTGCCATCCTCGTTTCGTAGGACCGGCTTGGGCGACAAGCGCTCATTGGCAGCCGCTTGCGTCGGCGGCAAAAACAGCATACCTGCCGAGGGAATCAAGCAGAGCAGCACAAAGGCCGCAGTAAAAATCCGGTATTTCATAAGCAGCCTCCTTAGAACTGAAAATAGATAAATGGATTAAAGGTGCCCGCCGACAGGTTAAACATGCAGAGCACAAGCAACACCATCGCCCCTGCAAGTGTCAGCACCTCGTTTTTTGGCTGAAAACGTTTTGCGGTAGGAATACTGAGTAAAAGCGCTAAAAACAGCGTTAACAAGAACATAGGCGTTAATAATGAACACACGGTCACGGTTCCTGCCCAATGCAAGCCGATGCCGGTGAACATGGCCGAGAACATCGCACCCGCTTGCGCAAGAGACGCTGCGCGGAACAGCGTAAAGCCCAGCACGACTACCAGCATGGTATACAAATGACCCAGCACCCTGCCTTTCAGTCTCCGGGCAGGTACGATGCCACTGTCCTCAAGCACCGAAAACAGTCCATGCCACAGCCCCCACAATACAAACGTCCAATTTGCACCGTGCCACAGGCCGGTCGTGAAAAACACGATCACGCGGTTGACCCAAGTGCGTACCCTTCCCTTGCGGTTGCCGCCCAGTGGAATATACAGATAATCGCGGAACCAGGTCGATAGCGAAATATGCCAGCGCCGCCAAAACTCCTGAATTGTGGTTGCCGTATACGGATAATCAAAATTTTCAAGGAAATGAAACCCAAACATACGTCCCATTCCGATTGCCATATCGCTGTAACCGGAAAAGTCAAAGTAGATTTGTAAGGTGTAGCAGATCGCTCCCATCCACGCGGCAAACATACCGATTTCGCCCGCAGGCAACGCAAACACCGCGTCTGCCATTTGGCCCATCACATTGGAAATCAGCAGCTTTTTGGAAAGTCCACAGATGAACCGACGGATGCCCAAAGCGATTTCATGCGGTGTGGTCCGCCGCTGGTCTATCTCCTTTTCGATATCGTGATACTTGACAATTGGTCCCGCGATTAACTGCGGAAAATAGGAAATATAGAGTAAAATTTTCACAAAAGAGCGAGAAACGACCGACCGGTCACGATACACATCAATCACATAGGACAGTCCCTGAAAGGTGAAAAACGAAATGCCGATCGGCAGTGCAATACCAGTCATCGGTACTGACATGCCGAGCAGATCATTTATCGTACCAAGCGCAAAATCAGCATACTTGAACACTGCCAGCAGGCCGACTCCACCAACGACCGCGATGCCAACGCCTAACTTCGGATACTTACCCGCCGCCAGCAAGCCACACGCATAGTTGAGTACTACGCTAAGCAGCAGCAACGGCAAATAGACCGGCTGCCCGAACGAATAAAAAATCAGACTGGCTATGAGCAACAGCATGTTTTTTACCCGTACATTGGGCAGCACGCGATCGAGCACGAACACGACCGGCAGGAAGATAAACAAAAAAATCGCTGAACTGAAAACCATGTTATTTTTCCTTTTTCTCTTTATTATGCCTGCCCGCCCTCTGTTTTACTCTCACGCACATAATTTGCAATCGCGATACCGCCGCTAACCAGCGCCAATGCGCCCAAATTACGCAGCGTCAGGATTTGTTCTCCCAGCACAATGGCGGAGAGCAGCGCGCCAAACACCGGAATCAAAAAGCAGAACAAGCTGACCTTGCCTACCGGAAATTTGCCCAGCAGCGCCGTCCAGATGGTGAACGCCGCTGCGGACAGCACCACCATATACGCCAGCAGTAGTACACCTACCGGTGTGACCGCTCCCAATCGGCCTCCACCGAGCAAACCAACCACTAACAGGAACACGCCGCCCATCAAAAGCTGCCAACCGGTCAGCATCATCGGATCCCGTCCCGGTGTATAGATGCGGGAAACCAGCGCGCCTGCGCCGGCCGATACCGCCGACAGCAGCACCAAGCCGTCTCCATGCAGATTAAATCCGTTCAGGCCACCCAAACCGAGCACCAGCACCCCTGCAAAACCGCACAGGCAACCAACCACCTTTTGTCGGTTCATTTTATCATTCTGCAAAAACAAATGCGCGCAAATGAGCGCAAAAAAGGTCTGTGTGCCGGAGAGCACCGCACCTTTCGTCCCGGTCGTGCCAGACAAGCCAATGTAATAGCATACATACTGAATCATGCTCTGAAACAGACTGATCCAGAAGATCGGCTTCCATTCGCTCCGCACCGGAATAATACGGTGTCCCTTGATGCGCGCCACCAGCAGCACAAGCAGCCCCGCCAGCGCAAACCGCCATCCGGCAAAGTACAGCTGGGAAAATGGTGCATCCGATGCAACGGCAAACAGCTCATATCCTTTTTTGATACAGGGGGCGGCACTGCCCCACAGGGCGGTACACAAGACCGCAGGCATATATAACCGACGAAATAATCCTGTTGTTTGTTCCTTCATTTTCTTTTCCCCTTTTTTGACGTAAAACCAGTATAGCACTTTTCCCCTTTTGCACGCAAGCAAGGGAAATTTATCGGACACCTCTTCTGGTATTCTACTATCAGAGG
Source organism: Candidatus Agathobaculum pullicola (assembly GCF_052117205.1). Lineage (NCBI taxonomy): Bacteria > Bacillati > Bacillota > Clostridia > Eubacteriales > Butyricicoccaceae > Agathobaculum > Candidatus Agathobaculum pullicola. The sequence goes on from NZ_JBQKJP010000016.1 coordinate 19,183, forward strand.
AGGTGAACGGCATGATTTACAGTTGTCAAACCAAATGCTGCCACTATATTTTCCTTGGCAGTGAACAGCAGCGCACCTGTCCGGACTGCGGAAAGCAGCAAATCCAGCCAGCAACCGCAGCGGAACGTGCCGAGTTCTTCCATCGGCATACCGCTACCCTCGTCAAACGCCGCCGCTCCGGCTGAGCGCACAGCAAAAGACCTTCCGAACCGTTCCGGAAGGTCTTTTACATGCCATTTTCATTTGTCATTTCATTTCTGACTCCTCAAGGCAGCCACAGCAGCCACCGTAATGTTTTGCATTACTTGGCGATGTGACGCGCCTTGCGAGACATCGACTTGACGCGGTTCTGGTCCAGATCCAGCGTACGTGCTGCGACCAGATCATTGAAGAAACCCTTCATCATGATTTCGTCACGCTCCTTTTCGTGTATTATTTCTGAGATCCTTTCCTGATCTCTGCTATTATAATACACGGAGTGCGGCAAAAAAACAAGCGGCATGTTTTATGAATATCATACAACTGATATCATTTATTTTTGTGCAATATTTCCGATCTCTGTTAACATTTTGTACATATATTACAGGAGTCAATTAGAAGTTTTCAACAATTTAACCTTTTCCATATTCTTCTGCCAACGCAGCAAACAGCGGCAGCGCCCGGCGAATCGTTTCCGTCTGCACACAGTAAGAGATACGCATATGGCCCGGCGCACCAAAGTCCGCACCAGGTACAACCAGCAAATCATATTTTTTGGCACGCTCACAAAATGCGCGATCATCCGGCTCGAGCGTCTGCGGAAACAGGTAAAACGCGCCCGCAGGTTTGACGCAGGTATATCCCATACCGGTAAGTCCTTCATAAAGCAGATCACGATTGGTCTGATAGACTGAAATATCGCTCGTCTGTCCCGCGCAGCGCGCTGCTATGCGCTGGAACATGCTGGGCGCGCATACATAGCCAAGCGCACGGCCTGCACCGCACACAGCAGCATACAGTTCAGCGCTGTCGGCCGCCTGCGGCGGCACCAGCACATAGCCGATGCGCTCGCCCGGCAGCGAAAGCGACTTGGAGTAAGAATAGCACACAATCGTATCATCATAATAGTTCGGGGCAAACGGCACCTGTGTGCCATCATATACGATCTCTCGGTACGGCTCATCCGATACCAGATAGATGGGGTGCCCGAACTGCTTTTCTTTTTCGCGCAATAGCGCGGCCAACTGCCGCACAGTCTGCTCCGAGTAAACCGCGCCCGACGGATTGTTTGGCGAGTTGACTACGACCGCCTTAGTGCGATCACTTAGCGCCTGCTCCAGCGCATCGAAGTCGATTTGGAAATCCGTGATGGAAGGCGGCACGATAACCGCCTTAGCTCCCGCTCCACTTTCAATAAACATGAGATATTCGGGGAAATACGGCGCCAGCACAACAAATTCATCCCCCGGACAGGCTATCGCCTTGAAGGCACAAGACAATGCTGCCGCCGCCCCTGCGGTCAAGTACAGACTGTCGCCCATATAAGCCGTTCCAAAACGACGGTTCAGGTTGTCCGCCAGTGCCTTACGCACATCCGCTGCACCCTGCGCAGAGGTGTAGCCGTGCAGCACAACCGGATCGCCCGCGGCTTCAGCCAAAATCGCTTGACGCACTGCATCCGGCGCAGGCACATTCGGATTGCCAATCGAAAAGTCAAATACATTTTCCCGGCCCACCACCGCCGCCCGCTGGTTGCCATATTCAAAAAGCTCGCGGATGGTGGAACGGTTGTTCCCCAGCGCGGCCATCTGCTGATTGAGCATGTAAAATCGCCCCTTTCTTATGGATTTTATTATAGCACAGTGCAAAAATGCGCGCAAGACAAAGCCCGCCGCACATCGACCGTGCGGCGGGGCTGTTTTTGCAGTTATTCAAATTTGATCTGCTTCTCCGGAAGATCCTCATCGGTCAGCAGCGCACCGATAGACGGAATGCTGCGGCAGCGGTAGCGCCCGTTGTCAGACAGCCCTGCGTCCTCCATGCGGCAGGCGCGCGTAATCGTGTGCTTACCGCGCAGCACCATAGCCTGTACACCCTGCGTTGAGCGGCTGGCCTTAATATCCAGCATGTTTGCGCGGAAAGTCAGCGCACGGTTAGCCGTCGAGAACATAGTGATTTCTGTTTCCTCATCAATCGGATGGAAGAACGCTACTGCGGGTGACTTGGCCGAATACGCGCCGGTCAGGCGTCGGCGATTGGTCTTGGTCTCAAAGCTCTCCAGCGAGAAACGCGCAGCCTTGCCGTTCTGGAACACGATAACCATATTGCCCTTGTAATCGCCCGGCAACATGGCATATACCGGCATTTCTCCTTCGTCCATGCCGAGCTTGCCGGTCAGGTAATCGCCCAGCACCGATGCCTTGCAGTCGTCAAAGTCATAAAGATGCGCTTTGTACGCCTGCTGCATATTGGTAAAGAATACGATCTCGGCCTTGTTAGTAGCTTCGGCCTGCCAAATCACCTCATCGCCGTCCTTAAGCTTATGCTCCTGCGACATGCGCCACGACTGCGGAGTGATCTTCTTGAAGTAGCCTTCGCGCGTCAGGAACAGCAGCACCGTATAATCCTCGATGTGATCCTCCTCATCGAACGTCGGCACCGCCTCCGCCGTTACCAGACGGGTACGGCGCGGCGATGGATACTTCTTGATGACCTGCTCCAGCTCTTTGACGATGATGTTCCGAATTTTCGCCTTGGATTTAACGATTTCCTCGAGCTTTGCAATCTCTTTCTCCAGCGCCTCAGTCTCCTGCGTGCGCTTGAGAATATACTCCTTGTTAATATTGCGCAGGCGGATATCTGCGATAAACTCGGCTTGAATCTGGTCGATACCGAAGCCAATCATCAAATTGGGAATGACCTCAGCATCCTCTTCCGTCTCGCGAATAATGCGAATCGCCTTATCGATATCCAGCAGAATCTTGGCTAAGCCGTGCAGCAAGTGCAGCTTATCTTTCTTTTTATTCAGGTCAAAAAACACTCGACGACGCACGCACTCGGTGCGCCATGCCGTCCACTCATCGAGCAGCTCACGCACACCCAGCACGCGCGGCATGCCGCCAATCAGCACATTGAAGTTGCAGGAAAAGCTATCCATCAACGGTGTCAGCTTCATCAGCTTTGCCATCAGCTTTTCCGGGTCGGTGCCACGCTTGAGGTCAATCGCGATCTTCAGACCGGACAGGTCGGTTTCATCTCGTACATCTGCTATTTCACGCAGCTTGCCGCTCTTGGCCAGCTCTGCAATCTTGTCAATAATCGCCTCGATGGTGGTTGTGTATGGAATTTCCGTAACCTCAATCAGGTTTTCCTTTTTGTCGAACGCCCACTTCGCGCGCACCTTGAACGATCCACGGCCGGTCTCATAAATGGCGCGCATCTCATTCTCGTCGTAAATCAGCTCACCGCCGGTTGTGAAGTCCGGCGCGGGCAGGGTCGTGAGCAGATCGTGTTCCGGGTTCTTGATACATTCCATCGTCGTGCGGCATACCTCTTCCAGATTGAAACCACAGAAATTGGATGCCATACCAACCGCGATACCCGTATTAGCCGAAACCAGAATATTCGGAAAAGTCGTCGGCAGCAGCGTTGGCTCTTTCATTGTGCCATCATAGTTATCGGTGAAATCCACTGCGTCCGTGTCGATATCACGGAATAACTCCGCGCAGAACGCATCCAGCTTTGCCTCGGTGTAACGCGGTGCGGCGTAGGCCATATCACGTGAATACACCTTACCGAAGTTGCCCTTGGAATCGACAAACGGCATGAGCAATGCTTCATTGCCGCGCGTCAGACGCACCATCGTCTCGTAGATGGCCGCGTCGCCGTGCGGGTTGAGCTTCATCGTGGCACCCACAATGTTGGCCGACTTGGTGCGGTTGCCATTCAGCAGCCCCATTTTGTACATCGTATACAGCAGCTTGCGGTGAGATGGCTTAAAGCCGTCAATCTCAGGGATCGCACGCGATACAATCACGCTCATTGCATACGGCATATAGTTTTCACGCAGCGTATCCGTGATGCGCTGGTCAACCGAGGGATGCTCCTTATATACTTTTGGCTCGTCGTTTTTCTTCTTTGCCATCCAAATTTAACTCCTTGTCAGGATATATCTGCCAACTCGAGGTACTGTGCGCCGTTTTCCGCGATATACTCCTTGCGTCCGGACAGATTATCGCCCAGCAGCAAATCGAACATCTCGCTGGTCGCTTTGGCGTCCTCAGGCTGGATACGAATCAGGCGGCGCGTCTCAGGGTTCATTGTGGTCTCCCACATCATATCCGCCTCATTTTCACCCAGACCCTTGGAACGCTGAATCAGCACCTTTTTTCCTTCAAGTTTTTGCAGAATCGCGGCTTTTTCACTCTCGTCGAATGCAAAATAGCTTTTATCTCGATAGGTGATCTCATAAAGCGGCGATTCAGCAATATAGACATAACCTTTTTCAATCAGCGTCGGCACCAACCGATACAGCATAGTCAAAATCAGCGTGCGGATCTGGAAGCCGTCCACATCAGCATCGGTGCAAATGATAATGCGTCGCCAGCGCAGCGCCTCGAGATCGAACGCGGACAGGTCTTTCGCCGCCTTGCCACGCACTTCCACCCCGCAGCCGAGCACCTTCAGCAGATCGGTGATGATATCGTTTTTGAAAATCTTGCCGTAATCCGCTTTCAGACAGTTGAGAATCTTACCGCGCACCGGCATAATCGCCTGAAACTCACTGTCCCGCCCTTGCTTAACCGAACCGAGCGCGGAATCACCCTCCACAATATACAGTTCGCGGCGGGTGACATCCTTGGTACGGCAGTCAACGAATTTCTGCACGCGGTTGGCCAAATCCATGCCGCCGGACAGCTTTTTCTTAATGTTCAATCGCGCCTTTTCGGCCTGCTCACGGCTGCGCTTGTTGATGAGAACCTGTTCGGCAATCTTATCCGCCTCAGCCTTGTTCTCAATAAAGTAAATCTCGAGCCCCTGCTTGAGAAAGTCGGTCATTGCCTCCTGAATGAACTTGTTGGTGATCGCCTTTTTGGTCTGGTTTTCATACGAGGTCTGGGTGGAGAAACAGTTGGTCACGAGCACCAGACTGTCCAATACATCCTGAAACGTGACCTTACTCTCATTCTTGGTGTATTTGCCATTCTGCTTGAGATAGCCGTCCAGTGCTGAAACAAACGCCGAGCGCACTGCCTTATCCGGCGCGCCACCGTGCTCCAGCCACGAGGAGTTGTGGTAATACTCGATACGCGATACCGCAGAGGAAAAGCAAAACGCACAGCTGAGCTTCACCTTATATTCCGGCTTGTCCGCCCGGTCACGGCCACGCCGCTCGCCCTCCAGAAACTGCACCGAAGTCAGCGGGTTTTCACCGACCAACTCAGTGACATAATCCACAATACCGTTCTGATAGAGAAATTCGGTTGTTTCAAACTTGCCGCCAACCTGATTTTTCAGCACGAACTTGATATGGCTGTTGACCACGGCCTGCCGCTTGAGTGTATCAAGGTAATACTCGACCGGAATGTTGATATCGGTAAACACCTCGAGGTCGGGCTTCCATCGAATGGTCGTACCGGTTTTTTTCGATGTCGACGGCTTTTTGGTAAACCCCTCCTTGGTCGGAGTCTTGTTCTCACCCTTTTCAAAATGCAGGCTGTACTCAAACCCGTCGCGAACGACTGTTACATCCATATATTCCGAGGAATACTGGGTCGCACAAGTGCCCAAACCGTTCAAACCAAGCGAAAACTCATAGTTTTCTCCTGTATCGTTTTTGTATTTGCCGCCCGCATACAGTTCGCAGAACACCAGCTCCCAGTTATAGCGTTGCTCATTCTCGTTCCACTCAATTGGGATGCCGCGACCACGGTCTGCCACCTCAATCGAGCCATCCTCATAGCGGGTGGTGACGATCTCGGTGCCAAAGCCCTCACGTGCCTCGTCAATCGAGTTGGACAGAATCTCGAACACCGCATGCTCGCAGCCTTCCAGCCCGTCTGAGCCGAAAATGACGCCCGGGCGCTTGCGCACACGGTCCGCGCCCTTGAGCGAGGAAATGCTCTCGTTACCGTATGACGGTTTTGCTTTGCTCATAAAGTCCTTAACTCCCTATTTCCGCAATTCTCAAATCCATAACTATAATAGTATACGCCGTTTTCTCGCATTTTTCAATCTTTTTCCGATTTGCATATGCAAAGTCTGTTTTTCTGCACAAAAAAGCGCGCGCTGCGAAATGCAGCGCGTGCTTTCTATAATAATGGGCGGTTGAGCCTCTTGTCTTTGGACTGTCCGGGAGCCTGCGCGGTATTCCGTCCCACAGGGCCGAACAGATTTTTTATCGTCTTCCCATGAAGAAGTTTATGTCAAAAGGGGTGTTCCCTTGCTGTGGTTATACTATACCGTATCCATATGTCTAAAGTTTGTAGAAAATTTGAAGGAAGTGTAAACACTGCCTTATCATCCAATTTATCTTATTCCAAACGAAAAAAGAACAGATGCAAAAGCATCTGTTCTTTTCTACTCAATTAGCGAAACTTTTTCTTCTTGGCGCGCGCAGCCTCAGATTTCTTGCGGCGCTTGACGCTCGGGCTTTCATAATGCTCACGCTTGCGGAGCTCGGAAAGCGTACCCGCCTTGGCGCACGAACGCTTGAAACGGCGCAGCGCGCTGTCAATAGATTCATTTTCCTTGATGCGGATCTCCGACACAGTTTTCCCTCCCTCCGCGCGTTCCACTCTGGAGGAACGCTATGCACAGCCCTGCATGCAACGGCACACAAAACCGTAAGAATATTATATCTGTTTTTACCGTCCGTGTCAACAACAAAGTTTAACGAACGACCAGATTGACAATTTTACCAGGTACGACAATCTGCTTGACCATTTCCTTGCCGGCAATCGCGTTCTGGACCTTCTCCTCTGCCAATGCAGCGTCGATTGCCACCTGCTTGTCGCAGTCCGCAGCCAGCTTAATCGTGCACTTGAGCTTGCCGTTGACCTGTACCGCCATTTCAACCGTATCCTCAACCGTCTTGGCCTCTTCATAAACCGGCCAGGGTGCAACAGACAACAAGCCCTCGCCGCCCATCTGCTGCCACAGCTCTTCGGTGATATGCGGAGCAAACGGATTGAGCAAGGTCAGGAAGGTCATATACTCGGCCTTATTGACGCCCTTGTCGTAGAACTCATTAAGCATGGTCATGAGCGCAGCAATTGCGGTATTGGCCTTGAGGTTGTCCGCGTCCTCGCCGACCTTCTTGATCGTACGGTGCATGAGCACCTCGTGCTGCTTGGAGTATGCGTCACCCTCCTGCACCTTTTCGGCCAGACCCCAGACGCGCTCGAGGAAGCGGCGGCAACCCTTGATGGACTTTGGACTCCACGGCGCGGCCTTCTCAAAGTCGCCGATAAACATTTCGTACAGACGCATGGTATCCGCGCCATAGGTATCCACAATCTCATCCGGGTTGACCACATTGCCGCGGCTCTTGGACATCTTTTCGCCGTTCTCACCCAGAATCATACCATGGCTTGTGCGCTTGGCGTACGGTTCCTTGGTCGGTACAACGCCGATATCATACAGGAACTTGTGCCAGAAGCGGCTGTACAGCAGGTGGAGTGTGGTGTGCTCCATACCACCGTTGTACCAGTCGACCGGCGACCAGTATTCCAGCGCCTCCTTGGAGGCAAGCGCTTTGTCGTTGTGCGGGTCCATATAGCGCAGGAAGTACCACGACGAACCAGCCCACTGCGGCATGGTATCGGTCTCGCGCTTGGCAGGACCGCCGCAGCACGGGCAGGTGGTATTGACCCAGTCAGTCATCTTGGCAAGCGGCGACTCGCCGTTCTCGGTCGGCTCATAGCTTTCCACGTCCGGCAAGGTCAGCGGCAGCTGCTCCTCCGGAACCGGTACCCAGCCGCACTTCTCACAGTAAACCAGCGGGATGGGTTCGCCCCAGTAGCGCTGACGGGAAAATACCCAGTCACGCAGCTTATACTGCACTTTGGCGTGACCGATGCCCTTCTCTTCCAGCCATGCGATCATCGCAGGAATAGCATCCTTCACCGTCTTACCGTTTAGAAAATCCGAGTTTACCAGAATACCAGTCTCATCTTTCGCGGTGAACGCGGCCTTCTGCACATCCTCGCCGCCGGATACGACCTCGATGATTTCGCAGCCGAACTTCTTGGCAAACTCCCAGTCACGGTCGTCATGCGCCGGAACCGCCATGATGGCGCCCGTACCATAGCCCATCAGGACATAGTCGGATACGAAAATCGGAATCTCACGGCCATTCACCGGATTGATTGCGGCAACGCCGTCCAGCTTTACGCCGGTCTTGTCCTTATTCAGTTCAGTACGCTCAAAATCCGACTTGCGCGCAGCTTCCTCACGATAACCACGCACCGCATCAATGTTTTTGAGCTTGTCCGCCCACTTTTCTATCGTCGGATGCTCGGGTGAGATAACCATATAGGTGGCGCCAAACAGCGTGTCCGGACGGGTGGTATAAACGGTCAGGGTATCGCCCTCTGTGGTCTTGAAATCAACCTCAGCGCCGGTTGAACGACCAATCCAGTTCTTCTGCTGTACCTTGACACGCTCAATGAAATCTACTTCATCCAAATCGTCGATCAGCCGCTGTGCATATTTGGTGATAGCCAGCATCCACTGGCTCTTGGTTTTATGGACGACTTCGCTGCCGCAGCGCTCACAGACACCGTTGACAACCTCTTCATTTGCCAGCACACACTTACAGGAGGTGCACCAGTTGACGCTCATTTCCTTCTTATAGGCAAGGCCCTTCTTAAACAGCTGCAAGAAGATCCACTGCGTCCACTTATAGTAGTTCGGGTCGGTTGTATTGATTTCACGCGACCAGTCGAATGACAGGCCGAGCGATTTAAGCTGTCCCTTAAAACGCGCGACGTTCTTCTTGGTCACTTCCGCCGGATGGATATGGTTCTTAATCGCAAAATTCTCAGTCGGCAGGCCAAAAGCGTCCCAACCCATCGGATACAGTACATTGTATCCCTGCATGCGCTTTTTACGCGCAACGATGTCAAGCGCGGTGTAGGAACGCGGATGTCCTACATGCAGGCCCTGACCGGATGGATACGGAAATTCGACCAGCGCATAGAATTTTTCCTTATCGCTGCCGTTTTCCGCTTCAAAGCAATGTGCTTCATCCCAGATGTCCTGCCACTTTTTTTCAACCAGTTTGTGATCGTACTTCAACGGTATTTCCCCCTAAAGTGAATGGTTTATTTTAGGCGCGGTAACGCGGCGGACACACTTTCTGCATCCGCCGCATTCTGTTTTATTTTTCTGCAATGCCAAGCTCGGACAGCGCCACCGGCGTTCCGTCTTTCCACAGGTTCTCCAGATTGTAGAACTTGCGGGCCTCCGGCATAAACACATGCAGCACAACACAGCCGTAATCGAGCAGCATCCACTGCGCGGTTTCATAGCCTTCGGTGTGATGCACCAGCGTTTCGTGATCGTATTTCAGACGCCACTCTACGTTATCGGCCAGCGCCTTAACCTGCGTGGTCGAGGAGGCAGAACAAATGACGAAATATTCTGTCAGCTCGGTCAGGCGCTCCACCTGCAGCACTTCGATTTCCTGCGCTTTCTTCTCCAGAAGTGCTTCGCAAATCGCTTTTACAGTATCTTTAGCAGTCAATTTTCAAACTCCTTCTTTATCGTCATGCTTCCGGATCGATTGCAGCGCCGCCGCCTGTGCCAGAATCAGTCGTGCCGCCGCCCGTGGTTTCTCTACCACCCGTGCTGCCGCCGCCGCTGGCTTCTCCGCCACCTGTGCTGCCGCCGCCAGTTGTGCCACCGCCGGTTTCTCCACCGCCGGTTGTGCCATCGCCTGTGGTCGCTCCGCCACCCGTGCTGCCGCCGCCTGTGCCAGAATCGGTCGTGCCGCCGCCGGTGGTTTCTCCGCCACCTGTGCTGCCACCGCCGGTCGTGCCGCCGCCGGTCGTTTCTCCGCCACCTGTACTGCCGCCGTCGGTCGTGCCGCCGCTGGTTTCTCCACCGCCGGTCGTGCCACCGCCCGTGGTTTCTCCACCATTGTTTGTGCCGCCTGTGGTTTCTCCACTACCGGTTGAACCATCGCCGGACGAAGTCTCGCTGCCGCCGGATGAACCGGAATCATCATTGTACTCCTCGTCCGAGGTATCACCCCAGACATAATTTTCCGACGGGTCAGACGTATAATAACCACCGCCGCCCGAATAGCTTTCCGGCCCGGAAACGATATCCAGTGTCTTAATCGGCTCTTCGTATGGATTAAAATACTTGTTGACCAGATCGAGTGTCTCCTGATAATACGGGAAGAAGAACGACAGCCGTAGCGAAGTGCCCGCTGTACTCATCTGGCCGTAACCCGGCAGGGTAAAGAACTGAATGCTTTCGTTTTTGATCTGCAACGCCTGCATGCCCATCCAGAGCAGCTCACCCGCGGTCAGATCGGTCTTGACGTTCTGGAACACCGCATCGGCAATCGAGGAAATCTTGGTGATATTCTTGAGTTGGAACACCTCACCTGCAAGCGTTTTCAGGAATTTCTGCTGATTTTCTACGCGGCCTTCGTCGCCGTTGGGATACTGCACCGAATAGTCGTTGTTGTGACGCCAACGCAAAAATTCTACTGTCTGCTTACCGTCCAGATGCTGCATACCCGCATACAGATCAATATGCAGATTCTGCGACGGATCGTCATACTGCATACGGAACGGGATTTCATAATCAATGCCGCCTATTGCATCTACAATTGCCGCAATGCCGTCAAAATTGACGATGACGTATTTATCCGGCTTAAAGCCCATCAGGCGTTCTATCTCGGTTTTGGTCTGTTCAATGCCTTTGCTCATACCGTAAGCGGCATTGATCTTGCGCCATGCTTCGCTCTGGCCGTTGTTGCACATGGTATCACGCGGAATATTCATCACGTTGATGGTCTTTTTGTTCACATCCATCGTAGCAACCATCAGTGCGTCGGTTCTGGTTTGATCTTCGTCCACCGCGCCAACCACAAAGGTAAACACATCGTCAATGCGCGTGCCCGAGTTGAGCATACTGTTGACATCGATTTTGTCGCCGTTCTCCTTATCCTTGATAGTGGGGTCATTGGCCTGCGGCGGACGAATGAAAACCACCGCAGCAACCGCTGCACAGAACAAAAGTGCAAGAACAACCGCAACAGCAATAATAATTCTCCTGACCTTCTGGCCCTTTGTCAGCTTTTTTTTAACCTTCGCACCTTTTTTACCAGTTGGTTTCGGTGCAGACTGCGATGCTCGCTGAGCCGTGGGCTGTGATGCTCTCGGCGCCGTGGGTATCGGCTTTTGATTGGTCTTTCCCGCGGCCTGCCGCGGCGCGCTTTGATTTTGCGTGCGGTTTGTCCGGCCGTTATGGCCTCCGCTGCCTCCGAAAAGTTTCAAACGATTCCTGCCTCCAGTATTGTGCTATTCGTCACGCCAGCGAATACCCTGCTGAATCATATCGTTATATGCTGCAATAGTATCACTGTGTATCAGTTTGCCACGCTCGACCAACTCGGTCAGCGTCTGGTCATAACAATAGAGCAATGCACGGTCAATGCTCTTCCGCGCCAGCTCACGCGCCTTTTCCACACCTGGAAAATCGCGCGTATCTTCGATGTAATCAGCAAGATAAAGAATTTTATCCAGCACTGTCATGCCGTGCTTTCCGGTTGTGTGGCAGGCAATTGCGTCGCAGATATCCTCGGGCATGCCGTATTCCTCGCGCGCAATGGCCGCCGCCGTTTTCCCGTGCAGCATTTTCGGCTCGCTTTTTTCAACGGTACAGGGTATTATACCGTATTTCTTACATAAATTCAACTGTTCCTGCGGAGAAAGATGCTTTGTTATGTCGTGCAGGATAGCGGCCACCCCAGCTTTTTCCGGATCGCCTCCAAAGCGCTCCGCCAGCTTTCTGGCAGTCCGCTCACATCCCAGCGTATGCTCATACCGGTATCCGTGCAGTCGCGCCAGAATCCCTTGCCTCATTTCATCGTTACACAACATAACTTTTCCCCGCCTTTCTGATTTTATATCGCTTGTTATCAATAACCGTATAGGTGATTTTGCTCGATATAATCCACGACCGCGGGCGCGGTGTAGCGGCGCAATGCACCACCCTGCCGCAGCTGGGTCGATGAAATGGGAATACTGGCGCCCTGCACCAGTTCGATATTCGCGTGCATACTGCGGCGCAGCAACACTGCCTTGCGGCGCAGCCTTGCCCAATCATCCTGTGTACGGGCGCAAACCGCCAGTGTACACAGGCGCACGATTTCATCGGGCGCACGCCAGATGCGGTCAAACGACAGCAACATGTCCGTTCCGACAATCAAATACAAATCGGTCTCGCCCCGCGCATGCAGAGCGCGCAGCGTATCGACTGTGTAGCTTGCTCCACCGCGATCGATTTCCATGGTATCCAACCGTGCCCACGGCGTATCTTTGGTCAGCAGGCGCACCATCTCACAGCGGTCGGCTGCCGTGGCTGTGTGTTCGGGCAGCGCTTTGTGCGGCGGAATATTCGTTGGAATGAACAGCACCCGGTCGAGGCCCAGCGCATCGTGTGCCATCTGCGCCGCGTGTAGGTGGCCCAGATGCGGCGGATTGAACGTGCCGCCGAGAATACCTGTTCTCATTTGACCAGCACAATCTTTCGCTTATCCTTGTCATGCGCCTGCCGGTACACAATAAATTTAGAACCGATGCACTGCACCTGTTCGGCGCCGGTCGCTTCACACAATGCCTCGGATACGGTACGCGGGGTAAGCATGGCGCTCTCGAGCACCTTGCCCTTTACCAGTTCATGTGCCTCCAGAAGTTGGTCGAGCTGACGCTCGACCGCGTCGGTCACGCCTTCCTTGCCAATAATCAGCGTATCAGCCAAAGGATTTGCCAAAGCACGCAGCTGCGCGCGCTGTTTGGTTGTCAGCATAAATAATATTCTCCTGTCTTGTTGGTTTCAAATGCGGGTTTTCAGCGCATCCTGAAGCGCGCGCAGTGCGCGGCCGCGATGAGAAATCCGGTTTTTGACCTCACCCGGCAGTTCTCCGAACGTGCAGCCGTATCCCGGCACGAAGAACAACGGGTCGTACCCAAAGCCGCCTACGCCACGGCTCTCGCGAAGCAGTTGGCCTCCACATTCACCGCGCACGGTCACCTCCTGCCCATCCGGCAGAATACACGCAATCGCACACACAAAACGGCAGGCGCGGTTATCCTTGTCCCGCATGTTCTCTAATAAAAACGTATTTCTATCCTGATCGGTTCCCTCACAGTAACGCGCGGAATAGATGCCCGGGGCACCGTCCAGCGCGTCCACGCACAGGCCGCTGTCATCCGCAATAGCGGGCAATCCGGTAAAATCTGCTGCGCTTTTTGCCTTGATGATGGCGTTTTCCTCAAAGGATGAACCGGTTTCCTCCGGCTCAGGTGCATTTTCGGGTAAAGACAACACTTCAATGCCGAGTTCACCCAAAATCTCCGCCATTTCTCTCAGTTTTTTCTGATTGTGGGAGGCAAGCACAAATTGCATTATAAGTTCTCCCCCATTACGCGGCTCTGCTCTTTACAGAGGCACAGACACCCCTCTTTGCCCAGCGCAAGCAGTTTTTGGAGTTCTCCGTCCGAAAACGGACGACCTTCCCCCGTTCCCTGTACCTCGATAAACTCGCCCGACGAGGTCATGACGACATTGCAGTCCACGATTGCGTGGCTGTCCTCGGCATAATTGAGGTCAAGGATGGCCTCATCTTCAAAAATACCGACCGAAACTGCCGCAACCTGCGCGGTAAGCGGCATTTTCTCGATCACGCCTTCCTCAATCAGCTTTTTGCACGCCAGCCACAGAGCGACAAATCCGCCCGTAATCGACGCGCAGCGCGTACCGCCGTCCGCCTGGATGACATCGCAATCCACCGTAATCTGTCGCTCACCGAGCGCTTTGCGGTCAACCACCGCACGCAGTGAGCGACCGATCAGCCGCTGGATCTCGCTCGAGCGGCCATCCAGCTTGAGACTTTTGATATCGCGCTTTTTACGGGTATTGGTTGCGCGCGGAAGCATGGCGTATTCCGCCGTGACCCAACCAAGGCCCTTGCCCTCCAGAAAGGGCGGCACCTTGTCCTCCACCGAAGCGGTGCAAATCACCTTGGTATTGCCCATTTCAACCAATACCGAGCCTTCGGCATACATCGTATAATCTTTTGTTATCTTCACCGGCCGCAGCGCGTCAGGTGTTCTTCCGTCAGGTCGTTGCATTATGCGTTTTCTCCTTCCACAGGCGGCAGAATGGCTTCCAGAAATGCCGCGCGGTCAAAATCAATCAAATCGTCAATGCCCTCGCCCACGCCGACCAGCTTGACCGGAACACCCAGTCCCGCCGAAATGGCGATGACGATGCCGCCTTTTGCCGTGCCGTCCAGCTTGGTCAGCACGATGCCGGTCAGGTGCGCAGCCTTGTTGAATTCCTCGGCCTGATGCACAGCATTCTGTCCGGTCGTCGCGTCCAGCACCAGCAGCGTCTCACGCGACGCATCCGGCAGCTCGCGCGTGATGACACGATCTATTTTAGCAAGCTCGTTCATCAGGTTGGCCTTGTTATGCAAGCGGCCCGCCGTATCCACAATGATGACATCGCTGCCGCGCGCCTTTGCCGCCGTTATCGAGTCGAACACAACCGCCGCGGGGTCTGCCCCTTCGCCGTGACGCACAATGTCCGCTCCCGCGCGCTTGGCCCATATTTCGAGCTGGTCAGCCGCCGCTGCACGGAAGGTATCCGCCGCGGACAACATCACTTTCTTGCCCTCGTTCACATATCGGGCGGCCAGCTTGCCGATCGACGTGGTTTTACCCACACCGTTGACTCCAATTACCAGAATAACCGCAGGCTTACCTGACACGTCGAGCGGCTGGTTTTCCAGCATATTGTCGGTCAGCACCTCGCGAAGCAGCTCGCGCAGCTCGGGCGCGGTCGTGATCTTTTTGAGTTTGGCACGTTTTTCCACCTCTGAGACGATTCTCATCGATGTTTCCGCGCCTACATCAGACAAAATCAGCGCTTCTTCCAACTCTTCCAGTAAATCTGCATCAATTTTGACAAATGCCGCAAACACATTGTCCAGCGAACGGTTCACCGCATCGCTTGTTTTCTGTAAGCCCTGTTTAATCTTATCAAATAATCCCATAAACACAAAACTCCTACATGACATCTAAATAGTACAGTGCTGTGCAGAACAGCATAAGCAGCGATCCCCCGGCAATCAACGCATTGCCTATCGCACGGCGCTCTCGCCCATCCCGTCCGGCCTCGTCTTCCTCATCGGTAGGGTGCAGATAGAACACCGCTCCCACCAAACCAAAAACAAAGGTAAACGGCCAAACAAACCATGAAATTGTGCCAATAGCGCCCAGAAACTCAAATAATGACTCTATGAACACTTTTCGTTTCCCCTCTGTTATCGAATTGCGCTGCCCAGCTGTTTTTCCGCCTCCGCGAGATTGAGCATCAGCATCTTAGACACGCCCTGCTCCTGCATGGTCACGCCATAGAGCATGTCCGCCTCCTCCATCGTACCACGGCGGTGCGTGATGACGATAAACTGCGTCGCATTGGCCAATCGGCGGATATACTGCGCAAAACGCGCGACGTTTACATCGTCGAGCGCGGCTTCGATCTCGTCGAGCACGCAGAATGGTGTCGGCCGCAGCTTTAAGATTGCAAAATACAGCGCAATCGCCACAAAGGCCTTTTCGCCGCCCGAAAGCAGCGTCAATGTTTTGACAGCCTTACCCGGCGGAGAAACACGGATATCAATACCACAGTTGAGAATATCCGAAGTATCAGCCAGCTGCAATTCCGCATGTCCGCCGCCGAAAATCTCGCGGAATGTCTCGCCGAAATAAGCGTTGAGCTTGGCAAACTCAGAGGCAAAAATCTCCTTCATGCTGACAGTCAACTGTTCGATAACCTTATACAGCTCATGCTGTGCTTTTTCCAAGTCATCCTTCTGCTCTCCCATAAAGGTATAGCGTTCCAGTGCCTGTTGATACTCCTCAACCGCGTCCAAATTGACGTTGCCGAGCGCACGCATCTTCATGCGGATACTCTGCGCCTGCTCTTTGGCGGCAGGCACATCCTCTAGCGGACGTGCGACCTCGGACGCAGGCGTGGGCGTCAACTCATAGTTTTCCCACATTTTATCCAAAATCTGCGTTTCCTCGGTTTTGAGTTGTCCCGCGCGGTTTTCCAGCCGCGCAGATTCACGCTCGAGACCAAGAATTTCTTCGTTTTTACTTTGCGTTTCGCGGTCAATCCGAGCGCGGTCGCCCTCTACTCGCTCACGCTGCTGTATTTTTACATTCAGTGTATCATGCAGCCGTCCCTCGGCCGCAGCAGTCTCCTTACCGGCGTCTTCAGTCCGCGTCAGTTCATCTGTCAAACGAGCAATTTCCGCTTCAAACCCCGCGATCGTATCCGCTGTGCCGGTCACGCCGGCATCCAATTCGGCCTTGAGTTGTTCCAAATCGACCAGCGCACGCGCTTCACTGGCCGCCTCCGAACGGTTCTGCGCCAGTTCGGTTTGCACTGCGGTCATGCGAGAAGCGTTTTCCGCAGCCTGTGTGCCCTGCCGTTCGAGCGCCGTGCGGCAATCCGCAACCTGTCTCTCGGCCTCGTCCAGCGCCTTCTGCGCGCCCGCCTGCTTTTCGTCACACTGTGCGATAGCATCCTCATACTGCTGCTTGGCCTGAGCAAGATTATCCCGCTCCAGCACCAGACTGTCATACTGATGCTGCAAACTGTCGAGCAGCACACCGTGCTGCGACACAGAAGCGCGCAGTCCGGCCTCATCCTGTTCGGCACGGATGCGCTCGGCCTCAATTGCTTTGAGGTCATACTCCAAC
Source organism: Candidatus Agathobaculum pullicola (assembly GCF_052117205.1). Classification (NCBI taxonomy): domain Bacteria; kingdom Bacillati; phylum Bacillota; class Clostridia; order Eubacteriales; family Butyricicoccaceae; genus Agathobaculum; species Candidatus Agathobaculum pullicola. The sequence goes on from NZ_JBQKJP010000016.1 coordinate 36,180, forward strand.
GCTGCATATTCTTCCTTGGCTTCATGGAACGCGCGGTCGGCCTGCGCCCGTGCCGCTTCCAGCTTTCCAACCTGTTCCTGCGCGGCCTTGAGCCGTCCCGCACGGGCCAGCGCGCCTGTGCCGCGTGAGGCGGAACCGCCCGTCATCGCACCGCCTGCCTGTATAATCTGGCCGTCCAGTGTAACGATACGGAAACGGTGCCCATATGCGCGCGCCAGTGCAAGAGCGGTATCCATATTTTCGGAAACCACCGTGCGTGCCAGTAAGTTCTGCACGATAGCAGTATAGCGTTTATCAAAAGTGACCAGCCGGTCAGCAGTGCCAAAACAGCCATTTTCGCCTTCTAAACCGCTTTCACGCAGCATATTCGGACGAATCGTATCAATCGGCAAAAAGGTCGCGCGGCCGCCGTCCGTGCGCCGCAGGAACTCAATGCAGCGTTTGCCATCCGCCGAAGTATCAACCACAATCGAAGATGCGGACGCACCAAGCGCCGTATCAATCGCGGTGACAAAACGGTCATCGGTCGTAATGAGCGAAGATACCGGTCCGTGTACGCCGCGCATGGCGCCGCGCTCGACCTGCTGCATGATAGACTTGACCGAACGCGAAAAACCCTCGTAGTCCCGCTGCATATCGCTGAGCATCTTGACGCGGTTTTTGGCATCAGTCAGCGCAGCCTGTGCTTTCGTTAACTCACCCTGTAAAACTTCAGTCTTTTTGCGTCGGCTGTCCGCTTTGAGGGCGATACCCTGCACTTTATTTTTTGCACCGGCAAGCGTATCCAGGCACGCCTGCATGCGCGTCTCCAGCTCGTTGTGCTCCTGTTTCTCCTGTTCCAGCCGCTTGCCCGCAGCCTCAATGTCGGCTGTGATGGTGTCGCGTCGACCATCCATACCGGCAAGGCTGGTTTCCGCCGCCGTGCGGTCGAGCGCAAGCGCGTGCAGCTCGTTCTGTCTGGTATCACGCACTTGCTGCGCCTGCCGCAAGGTCTGCTCTGCCTGCGCACGACTCGCGTCCTGCACAGCGGTCTGCTTCTGCAAATCAGCAAGCTGAGCGGACAGGCCGGCATGGCGGGTATCGAGCAACTCGATGTGTGCGCGCCGTTCTGCCAACTGTGCGCCCAAATTATACGCCTGCTCACTGCGCTGCTGACTTTCGCGCCGTGCGCGGTCGATATTTTCCCGGTTGTTCTGAATATTGGCACGTAATACCGCCGCACGACTCGCCTGATCGGCCGCCCGCTGCTCGGTTTCGCGCAGCTGCTGGCGCAGACGGTCAGCCTCTCTGTCAATTTCTCGCATATCTTCGGAAAGCCGCTCGGACTGTGCATACAGCGCCTCCTGCGCTTGCTTGGCCTGCGTCAACTGACCGGAACAGATTGCCGTGTCCTGCTCCAGCTTAGACGCATCTGCCTTGATACGCGCAAGCGAAAGCAGCCAGAGCGATATCTCCAGCACACGCAGCTCGTCGCGCAGCAGCAAATATTGCTTTGCCTTATCCGCCTGCTTCTCCAGCGGACCAATCTGCCGCTCCAACTCATCGTACAGGTCGCGGATACGAGTCAGGTTTTCTTCGGTGGCGGCGAGCTTGCGTTCGGCCTCCTCCTTGCGATAGCGGAACTTGGTGATACCGGCCGCTTCCTCAAAGATTTCACGTCGATCCTCGCTCTTGAGCGACAAAATCTCGTCGATACGGCCCTGCCCGATGATGGAGTAGCCGTCACGCCCAAGGCCGGTATCCATGAACAGCTCATGGATATCACGCAGACGGCAGTGCTTTTTATTGAGAAAATATTCGCTCTCTCCGGAGCGGTAGTAACGACGAGTAACCATAATCTCGGTAAACTCCGAGCGGAACACGCCCGCAGAGTTATCCAAAATCAAAGAGACCTCGGCAAAGCCGACCGGCCCACGCTTGGCCGTACCGCCGAAGATAACGTCCTCCATTTTCGCACCGCGCAGCGAGCGCGAGGACTGTTCGCCCAACACCCAGCGGATCGCATCCGAAATATTCGATTTTCCCGAGCCGTTCGGCCCGACAATCGCCGTCATACCGCCGAGAAACTGAATCTCGGTCTTATCCGGAAATGACTTAAAGCCCTGTAGAATCAGGCTCTTTAATACCATGTGACACCTCGAAGATATATATGGTATTATTTTACCACTTGACACACCGGTTTTCAATGCGAAAAGCAGAATTTACGTCCTGTTCACACCTTGCCCGCGCTGTGCATCATAAGCCTCGCCAAATATGACAAAAGACTCCGAAAGCGTTTCTTTCGAAGTCTTTTTTATGCTCATTGTACGCCCATAGCGGCCAGCGCCTGCTTGGCGGCCATCTGCTCGGCTTCCTTCTTGCTTCGTCCGGTGCCGGACGCAAACACATTGGAGTTTAACAGCAGCTCCATGGTGAAGCGCTTGTCATGATCCGGCCCCGACTGCCCTGCCAGACGGTATTCCAGCGTTTCCTGCTTGTTTTTCTGCACAATTTCCTGCAGCATGGTCTTATAGTCCTTAAACGCACCGCCCGCAATCGCAACATCCACCTTATGCGGGATAAACCGCAGTACAAAGGCGCGCGCGGGTTCGATGCCGCCATCGAGGTAGATTGCGCCCAGCAGCGCCTCGGTCGCGTCGGCCAGAATACTCGGCCGCTCGCGCCCGCCGCCGGTCTCCTCGCCGTGCCCCAGCCGGATTTCGTCGGGAATCCCCAATTCGTGCGCGATTTCGCACAGCGCCCCCTCACATACGACCGCCGCGCGCAGCTTGGTCAAATCGCCCTCAGGCAGTTCCGGATAATGTGTGAACAAATAATCCGCCGTGACAAAGCCCAGCACCGAGTCGCCCAGAAATTCCAGCCGTTCGTTATGGTGCAAGTGGTTACCCCGATGCTCGTTGGCATACGAGGTATGCGTCATCGCAGTTTCCAGCAGCGCGGCATTTTTAAATTGATACTCTATCTTCAGCATATTTTCACCTCCCGCATGCGCCTTAGGGCGCGGGCATGGACGGTGGCGCAGCATCTGCCGCTGTTATTCCACCGTCATGTACTGTATATTCTGTTCGACTTGGTGAATCATCCCCGACTTAGTGTAGGCAATCGCCTGCCGCACCGCGTTCATCACAGCGATCTCATTGGATGAGCCATGCGCTTTGATGACCGGCTTTGCGATACCCAAGAAGGGCGCGCCGCCGATTTTATCCTGATTGAACAGATCGCGGAACTCGTCCATTCCCTTTTTGCAGGCAAGATACCCCAGTTTGGTGGCGGTGTTACGCGTAAAGACCCCCTTGATCTGGCCGGCCATAAAGCGCGCCACACCCTCGATGGTCTTAAGCATGACGTTGCCCGTAAATCCATCGCATACCGCCACGTCGCACGCGCCGAGCGGCACCATGCTGCCCTCGACATTGCCGACAAAGTTTAAGCGGCCCTCTTCTCCCGCCTTTTTGAGCAGCGCATAGGCTTCCTTGCGCAACGGGTCGCCCTTGGTATCCTCGGTGCCGTTGTTGACCAATCCGACACGCGGATTTTTCACCCCGTTAATCTTCTCCGCATACAGCGAACCAAGGAAGCCAAATTGCAGCAGCATTTCCGCCGTACACTCGGTATTTGCGCCCGCGTCACACAGCATAACCTGTCCGCCGCTGCACGGCATGACCGGCGCCAGCGCACCGCGACGGATGCCCTTGATGCGGCCGCCATACAGCGTCGCGCCGGTCAGCAGCGCACCCGTATTGCCTGCGGAAACAAGCGCATCGCCCTCGCCTGCCTTGAGCAGCTTGAACGCCACCGCCATGGAGGAATCCGGCTTTTTGCGCAGAACTGTCGCCGGGTCGTCGTGCATATCCACCAGATCGGAGGCCGGCATGATGGTCAGATTGTTCATGTCCTGCATGCCACGCTTTTTGAGAATCTCCGCGACTGTATCCGGCTGACCGACCAGCATCACTTGTTCGCCGTATTCCTTCGCTGCCAGCGCGCCGCCGATAACGGCAGACTCCGGCGCGTTATCGCCGCCCATTGCATCCACGATGATCCTCATATCAAAGCTCCCCTTTCAGGCTGTCGATCTTTTCGAGCGCTCGCTCGGATATCTTTGTATTTTTCTCCCGCTTGCCTTTGATTTTATGGCCCAGCGGGTCGAGAATACCAAAATTGATGTTCATCGGCTGAAATTTCGTCACCGTATGATCGGAAATATAGCGCGCAAGCGCGCCCGTTGCGGTCTGTCGGTCAAGTGCAGGCATCGTTTTGTCCTGCATTTCAAGCGCGGTTGCCACCCCCGCGACCCAGCCGGACGAGGTGGACTCCACATAGCCCTCCACACCGGTCATCTGTCCCGCAAAGCGGATACGCGGGTCGGCTTTGAGTGCATAGGTTGCGTCCAGCAGACGCGGTGAATCCAAAAACGTGTTGCGGTGCATCACGCCATACCGCACAAACTCGGCATGCCGCAGCGCCGGAATCATGGAGAACACGCGCTTCTGCTCGCCCCATTTGAGGTGCGTCTGGCAGCCGACCAGATTATACAGCGTACCCTGCGCATTGTCGCGCCGCAGCTGCAATACCGCGTATGGGTCTTTGCCCGTCTTGGGATCGGGCAGGCCAATAGGCTTTAAAATGCCGAAACGCATGGTGTCGTACCCGCGGCGGGCGTTGACCTCAATGGGCATGCAGCCCTCGAACACTTTGGAATCCTCGAAGCCGTGCACGGGCGCCTCCTCCGCCGTGGTCAGCGCATCCCAGAAGGCATCGTATTCCTCCTTGGAAAACGGACAGTTAATGTAGTCCGCCGTACCCTTGCCATAGCGCGAGGCGATATAAGCGGAGTCCATATCGATGCTCTCCGCCGTGACAATGGGTGCGGCTGCGTCGTAGAAATGCAGGAACTCGCCGCCGACTTTGCGGTGAATCGCGTCGAACAGCGTATCCGAGGTCAGCGGGCCGGACGCGACGATGACCTTTCCCTCGGGAATGTCAGTCACTTCTCCGTATACGATTTCAATATTGGGATGATGTTTGATTTTGTCCGTCACCGCATGCGCAAACGCTTCGCGGTCCACCGCGAGCGCGCCGCCTGCCTCGACACGGTTCTCGTCCGCGCAAGCGAGAATCAGACTATCCAGACGGCGCAGTTCTTCTTTCAGCAGCCCCGCCGCGTTGGAAAGCTCATCCGAGCGCAGTGAGTTGGAGCAAACCAGCTCCGCAAAATCATCCGAATGATGCGCAGGCGAGTGCTGCTGCGGCTTCATTTCGCACAGACGCACCGAAATGCCACGCTGCGCGAGCTGCCACGCCGCTTCGCAGCCCGCAAGCCCCGCGCCGATGACCGTTACCTGATTACTCATCCGCGGCCTCCTTTTCTTTCGCGGACTTACGGGCGGGCTTTTTCGCCTTTGCAGCCTTTTCCGCCGCCTTTTCGGCTTCATATTTCGCCAGCGCCTTGGCATACTGTCCCTGCTGCGTTTTGGTCAGCGCCTGCACATCTTCATCTTTCAGTTTTTTAAAGCGATTGGTGGTCTTGGTCATCCACGGCACTTGCTTTTTTGCGGCCGACTTGTTGGCTGTCGCTTTTTTCGTCACCTTTTTGGGCTTTTCCTCCGCTTCTCCCGCAGCTTCCGCCGCAGCCTTGGCTGCCGCGCGCTCCGCCGCTTTCGCAGCGCGCGCCTCACGACGCTGGCGGTTCTTTTCGGCCTCCTCAGGCGATACGCCCTCCTTGACCAACTCCTTATAGCCGCAGCCCTCGCGCAGGCACACGTCCGTGACCTCCTTGGAATCGCGGTCGGTGTGGCGGAACAGCGAGGAATCGCACTGTGGACACTTGGTCTTGAGCGGCTTATCCCACGTCATGAACTGGCAGGTGGGGTAAGTGTCACAGCTGTAATACACATAGCCGCGCGCGGATTTCTTTTTGACCACCTTCGCGCCGCACATCGGGCAGGCTGCGCCTGTATCCTCGGTGATGGGCTTGGTGTTGGTGCACTCCGGAAAGCCCGGGCAGGCAAGAAACTTGCCGAAGCGACCGGACTTGATGACCATATTGCGTCCGCACTTGTCACAAATGACGTCCGTGACCTCGTCCTGAATCTTGATACGCTTGCCCTCAAGATCCACTTCCGCCTGTTTGAGCGCACTCTCAAAGCCGTCGTAAAATTTGTGCAGCAGCTGGATGTAGTCCAGTTTGCCCGCCTCCACCTCGTCAAGCTGCTCCTCCATATTGGCGGTGAACTCATAGTCCGCCACCGACTTGAACTCATCGACCAGCAGGCCGGTCACGCCCTCACCCAGCGGGGTCGGACGCAGTGCGCGATTCTCCTTGGTCACATAGTCACGGTCGAGAATGGTCGATATCGTCGGCGCATAGGTCGACGGACGCCCGATGCCGCGCTCTTCCATCGCGCGGATGAGCGATGCCTCAGTGTAGCGCGCGGGCGGCTGCGTGAAGTGCTGCGCGGGATCAAGCTTTTGCACCGTGAGCATATCGCCCTCGGCAAAGCGCGGCAACGGCTTGCCCGCCTCGCCTTTTTTCTCGTCGTCCGTGCCTTCCTCATAAACCGCCGTAAAGCCCGGGAATGCGACCGTGTGGCCGGATGCGCGGAACACCTGTCCCTCGCATACGATATCCGCCGAGACGGTATCCAGCAGCGCGTCCGCCATCTGACACGCAACAAAGCGCGACCAGATGAGCCTATACAGCTTATACTGATCGGGCGTCAGATACTGACGAATTTCATCCGGCAAGAGCTTGACGTCCGATGGACGAATCGCTTCATGCGCGTCCTGCGCATTTCCCTTGGTTTTAAATACGCGCGGCTTGCCGGGATAGTACTCCTCACCGTAGCGGCCGCGAATAAAGCCTGCGGCGGCAGCCGTGGCCTCGTCCGACAGACGCAGCGAGTCAGTACGCATGTAAGTGATCAGACCGGTCAGGCCGTACTCGCCCAATTCGATACCTTCGTACAATTCCTGCGCAATGCTCATCGTGCGGCGCGGGGTCATATTGAGCTTGCGGCTGGCTTCCTGCTGCAACGTAGACGTGATAAACGGCGGCGCAGGCGTGCGTTTTTTCTTACCGCGCTTGATATCGCCTACTGTAAACGGTTTACCGCTTACGGCATCTACAATCGCCTGTGTCTGCTCCTCGTTTTTCAGCTCCACCTTGCCCGATGCGTCGCCATAATAGCGTGCGGTAAACCGACCGCCATCTTCGGTTTGCAGCAGCGCCTCGATCGTCCAGTATTCCTCAGGCACAAAGGCGCGAATCTCATTTTCGCGGTCGACAACCAGACGGGTCGCAACGCTCTGCACGCGGCCTGCACTCAGTCCACGCTTGACCTTGCGCCACAGAAAGGGTGACAGCTCATAGCCTACAATACGGTCGAGAATACGACGCGCCTGCTGTGCGTTGACCAAATCAATATCAATATCGCGCGGATGCTCGATACCATATTTGACCGCAGGCTTGGTGATCTCATTGAAGGTCACGCGCTTAGAATCCTTGTCCTTCAGCTTGAATAGCTCTTTGATATGCCAGGAAATGGCCTCTCCCTCGCGATCAGGGTCGGTTGCGAGATACACGAAATCGCTCTTGCGGATTTCGCTGCGAATTTCCTTGATGATTTTATCTTTTCCCTCGATCGGCACATATTCCGGTTTAAAATCGTGCTCGATATCGACGCTCATTTTTTTCTTTGGCAAATCGCGCAGATGCCCCATCGAAGCCTTGACCACATAGCCCGACCCCAGATATTTGCCAATGGTTTTTGCCTTGGCGGGCGACTCCACGATGACTAATTTCGACATGTTTTTCCTCCGTTTTCGGCCGACGCACATAGCAGCAGCCGAGGTTCATTTACTGACAGCCTATCACCAGTCTGCCCTTTTCGCGGCGCAGAATACCATCCATCTCAAGCATGGTGATAAGGCTCATAACACGCGGCGCGGGCAGGCCGCAGCGCTCGATCAAATCCTCCGGCGTGCCCACGCCCTGCTGCACAAGCTCCACGATACGGCGCTCATCACCGCTCAGGCTGTCTGCCATCACACTGGGCGGCGGCGGTGCAGGTTTTTCCGTCTTTCGGGGCGTTTGACGCGCTGCATGGGTTTTTTGCGGTGTTTTCACAAAATGCGGCGCACGATGCTCTCCGGAGCGCGCAGGCAGCAGTCCACTGTACGTCCGCACAAGTGCCTCCGGGCTGCGCAGCAATGCCGCTTCGCCCTTTTCAATCAACGCATTGCAGGCCGCTGACTGTGGCGCATCCAGCGCGCCGGGGACGGCATACACATCGCGCCCCTGATCGAGCGCGGCCCGCGCGGTGATGAGTGCGCCTGATCGATAGCCCGGCGCTTCCACAATAACCGCTGCGACCGAAAGGCCGCTGATGATGCGGTTGCGGGCATGATAATGCTCACCGCGTGGCTCAGTACCGGGTGGATATTCACTGACGATTGCACCCGAGAGCAGGATATCGCCCATCAGTCCACGGTGCTGCGGCGGATAACACACATCCACGCCTCCCGCCAGTACAGCGACCGTCAGTCCGCCGGCCCGCAGCGCGCCGCGATGCGCCGCACCGTCATTGCCCAGCGCCATGCCGCTGACCGTGATAAAACCGGCCCGCCCCAGGGCGCTGCCGATGTGCTCCGCGGTTTGCAGGCCGTAAGGCGTGGCCTCGCGCGTGCCGACAACGGCAATGCCGGGCATGACGTCAAAATCCGGCCACTTACCGCGCACATACAGTACGACCGGCGGGTTCTCGATTGCGCGAAGCCTATCGGGATAGGCGCTGTCGCCGAGCGTGATAATCTGAATACCGTCTCCCGCGCACTGGGCTAAAATACGCTCGGCTTCGTCGGTATTTTTATCGCACAGCGCGTCCACCTGCACCTTGCGCAGCGGACAGTCCCGCGCTGTAGTCAGCGATGTGCGATCGGCCGCAAACACCGCTTCGGGCGAACCAAACGCGCGCAGCAAGCCCACTGCCGCACCCGCTCCCAATCCTCGCCGGGTGGCAAGCCATACATAACTCAACCTTGAGGACATACCGCACGCCTCCTTATTTTGTCATTTCATAAATCACGATAGCCGCGGCAACGCCTGCATTGAGCGACTCGGCACGCCCGTGCATTGGGATAATCACACGCCGGTTGCTGAGCGCGAGCGCCTGCGGTGTCACGCCGCGCCCTTCGCTGCCGATGATAACCGCGGCACGCCCCAACGGCACTGTGTCCAACGGTTCGCTGTCCGCATGCAGCGCAGTCGCATAAACCGCCAAGCCTTGCGCACGCAGTCGCTCCACGGCCTCCTGAAGCGGCAGCTGCACGCACGGCAGGCGAAACACGGCCCCCATAGTCGAGCGCACGACCTTGGGGGAAAACGGATCGGCGCAGCCCTCGCACAATACAACGGCACCGAGTGCAAATGCTTCTGCGGTGCGTAAAATCGTGCCAAGGTTGCCCGGGTCCTGCAAACCGTCCAGCAAAAGCACCTGTGCTTTGCCGTCCAGCGCATCCGCCGTCCAACGCGGCTGCTTGCAGGAGAAAATCACGTTTTGCGGTGTTTCCACCTCGCTGGCATGCTCAAACAATGTGTCCGGCGCGCAATAAAGTGCGGCGCCCGCCTGCGCGGCACGATCCAGCAGGCCGTCCGGCAGCCTGCCCTTCGCCCGTTCGCGCACCAGCAGCACGCCGGGCTGCGCCCCTGAACGCAGCGCCTCCTCCAGCATCTTTTCGCCCTCGCACAGCATTTCCCCTGTGCTGCGGCGGTACTTCCGCTCCCGTCCCAGCCGCGCCAGATGCCGCAGCGCGCTGTTTTGACGGCTTTCAATCGTAATCAATGCTGTTCCACCAGCTTATCTACGTTTTCGTTCGTGCCAATCACGATGAGTAAATCATCCGCCCCGATCACTTGATTTGCCTGCGGCGTAACATCTACCTTTCCGCCCTCGCCGTGGCGAATTGCCAATACATTCACCTGATAGCGCGCACGCACTCCCAACTGACCAAGCGAACGGCCAATCCAGTTTTTCGGCGGATGGATTTCCAAAATGGAAAATTCCTCCGACACACCAATATAATCGACCACATTGGTGCGCACCAGACGCTGCGCCAGCCGCTGCCCCATTTCACTCTCCGGCAGCACCACGCGATCCGCGCCCACACGCTCCAGTACACGGGCATGCACCGGACTTTGCGCCTTGGCTACGACATATTTTGCGCCCATCTCCTTGAGCATCACCGTGATCAGAATACTCGCTTCCATATCCGCACCGACCGCAACGATGCAGCAATCAAAATTACGCGCGCCAACCGAACGCAGCACGGCTTCGTCCTGCGCGTCACCGCGGATGGCCTGTGTCACATCATCCGCGATATGCTGCACGTTTTCCTCATCCTCATCCAGCACAAGGACCTCCTGCCCAAGCGAGGCCAGTTCCCGCGCTACAGCCGATCCAAACCGGCCCAGACCGATTACCAAAAAGGATTTCATCATCCAAGTCTCCTCTGATTTTCCCGATTGCCGCAGCCCCCAACGAGGACACGCGGCAAAATCCGTTTATCCTACCATGACATCCGCATCCGGATACTGCATTTTGGGTGGCTCCCGATGGCGCATCAGCACCGCAACGCCCAGCGTCAACACACCTACACGCCCCAGATACATCAACAAAATCAAAATCAGGCGGGAAAGCGCATGCAGCGTAGGCGTCAGCCCCATTGACAGGCCAACCGTTGCAAATGCCGATACAGCTTCAAACAAGCATATGCCGAACGGTACATTTTCCACATAGGAAATCACACACGCACCCGTCAGGCTGAGCGTTCCGCCCACAATCATCATCGTGACTGCGTTCATGATACTGCGCGAAACAATCGTGCGGCCAAAAGCGGAAACCGTCGTACGGCCACGCAGCGCGGAAAGCGCACTGAGCACCAGAACGGCCGCCGTCACGGTTTTGATACCGCCTGCTGTCGAGCCGGGCGAGCCGCCAATCATCATCAGCAGGCAGGCGACCGCCTGTGAAGGGCCGGTCAATGCCCCTTGGTCAATGGTGTTGAAGCCCGCAGTGCGCAGCGTGACTGATTGGAACGCTGCCGCCAGCACTTTATCCTGCACCGACATTGCACCCAGCGTATGCGGATTGCTCCATTCAAAAAACAGGGTGAGTACAAAGCCCGCACAGAGCAAAAACGTGGTTGTAACCAGTACCAGCTTGGTATGCAGACGCAGTCGGCGAAAACGGCGTTTGTCCCAAATGTCTCCCCAAACGAAAAATCCCAGACCGCCTATCACGATCAACGCCATAATCGTCAGGTTCACAATCAGGTCATCCGCATAGCCGGTCAGCGAGGCAAACGGATTATCCGGCGTACCAACCAAATCAAATCCAGCGTTGCAGAAGGCAGATACTGAATGAAATACACCCATTTTAATGCCCTGCCATAGCCCCATACGCGGGATGAATCGTGTTGCAAGAATCACTGCTCCTGCCCCTTCAAACGCGAGCGTGCCCAGCAATACGCGACGGGTCAATCGGACGATACCCGCGTTTTCCGTCAAATTCATCCCCGCGCTCATCACCATGCGCTCGCGCAGCGTGATGGTGCGGCGGGTAAGAAAAGAGGCAATCGACGCCAACGACATAAAGCCCAAGCCGCCTATCTGGATAAGTAACAGAATCACGGCCTGTCCGAAACCCGACCAGTGCGTCGCTGTCCCAACGGTGACCAAACCAGTTACACAAGTAGCCGAGGTCGCGGTAAATAAGGCATCCAGAAAATCTGTCGGCTCTCCACCCCTGGCGGATACAGGCAGCATGAGCAGCACCGCGCCGGTCAGGATAGTAATCAGAAAGCCCAATGCAATCACCATTGCGGCCTGCATGCCCGGACGACGTCCTTTCCGTCCAAAATATCTCACGCGGTTCATTTATGTTCCTTCCCTTTTTGTGAAATGCCAAAAGCCTGAACACACCGTCCAGGCTTTATCAGGCGTTTTATGGCTCCGTACTGAACGGCTTTATCGCAGGGATACAGAGCCAAGCATCTGAATCCTGTATTACGACCAATTTAGTTTATCATAGGTGTTTCCCATTTTCAAGATGGTTATTTAAATTGTATCGAACGATTAAATTCTGCAATTTTCTGCTTTTTTCGGTATTTCTGCACTGCTCCGCGACGAAATCTCGCTTCACTCCCGGCGAAGCTGCCCGAGCCGCAGCGCCACGGAAACCGCAATCTTTTTCGTCTCGCCGCTGTCAAAAGCAATCATGCCGATATCTCCGCTCCGGCTGACCAGTGTTCCGGGGCCGAAGGCTTTATGAAGTAATCGAATACCGGGAATATAGTCTTTGGCAATAGCCGCAATGCGGGCCGCATCCGGCTCTTTCCGGACAGCCGGCTTTTTAACCGTTGTCGGCGGTTGCGCCGCGCGTCCTGTTTCAGGCGGAAAGATTTCCCGCGCAAAGGCGGACTGCAAACCGACCTTTCGGAAGGTCATAATACCAAGCTCCCGCTTGGCTCTCGTCAGTCCCACATAAAACAGCCGCCGCTCTTCCTCGTAAGCGTCAAGCTTCTCCGGTTCTGCATCTGCTCCGGGCATCACCTTGGGCAATAGTCCGTCCGCTACGTCCATCAGGATAACCCGCTCGTATTCCAATCCCTTGCTGGAGTGGATGGTAGAGAGCACAAACGGACAGTCTGCATCCGTTCCACCCCGCTGTACCACTTCCCGCAGTTCCTCCAGACGATCGAGCAGCCGTTCCGGCGTAGGCTCCTGCGCTCCCAGCGCTTCCAGAATGTCCGCTTTGGTCAAGTCTCCGCCCCGCTCTTTTAAATAATCCTCATAGCCCATAAAATGGACAATGCGGTAAACCGCCTTATCCGCCCGCTCACGGAGCAGATTATTCAGATGCGTCTGCAAGGTTTTGCACTGTTTTTGCGTCCACGGCGAGGCTGCGGAAGAAGCGGCGATATACCCAAGAATCGTCTCGCCCTCCGACGCAGCACGGTCAGCCGCAACCTGTGCCACCACCTTGCTGATGCCCGCCCCCAGCTTATAGTACAAACTCAAAAACAGCTCTCCGTCGTTCGGGTTCTGCGCGAAACGAATGATATCCGTGATATCACGCACTACTCGATTGGTAAAAAACAGACTTTCCACCTGCCTGCAGCGGTAAGGGATACCCGCACGGTCCATGCGGTCGATGAGCGGCAGCGCGCTGTCATTATCCCGATACAAAACAGCCGTTTCCACCGTGCAGCTCTCCGCCAGCTTGCAGAGGTAGGCATACTGCTTCTGCCGGTCATAAACCGAACATTCGCGCACCGCCGGGCCGCTGCCTTGCGTGGCTCTCATATGCTTGGGGCGACGGTTATGGTTTTTCTGGATGAACCGATCCGCCGCCGACACAATCTGCCGCGTGGAGCGGTAATTCTGCTCCATATACAGCACCTTGGCGTTTGGATAAACGGTGTCAAACTCGGTCAGCGCCTGCGGATAGGCCGCTCGAAATCCGTAAATGCTCTGATCCTCATCGCCAACCATAAACAGGTTTCCGCTCTGCCCCGCAAGCAGACGGATGATGGTATGCTGGATTTTAGAGGTGTCCTGCGCCTCATCCACGCAGAAATACGTGTAACGCGTCTGGAAATCACGCAAGATTTCGGGATATTGGCGCAAAATCCGCAGCGCATAGACCATCTGATCGTCATAATCCATCAGCTGCCGCTCGCGCAGTGCCTTGCCGTATGCCGCAAAAAACGCGGCAAAGTCGACCCCCTCCACCTCGACCGCGGACAGTTCCTCGCCCTTGAGCATCTGGTTTTTCGCATAGGTAAGCGCGGTCTGAAGGGCTTTTACCGTGCTTTCCGTGGCAAACTCCTTACTTTGCATCCGATACAACTCGCTGATGAGCGCGCTTTTCTGCACGCCTTCCTCGAGCAGTCGGAAAGCGGTACGGCCAAATGTGCGCTCGTAATAGCGAATAATTCGACTGCATACACCGTTGATAGTGCGAAATTCCAGACACTTTGCTTCTTCCTCACCGAAGAAAGCGGCGTATCGCGCCTGCATGTCCCGCGCAGCCGCCACGGTATACGTCATGGTTAGAATCCGCTCGGGCGGGATTGACCGCACATAACGCATATACCCCAGCCGGGTCACCAGCACGGTGGTCTTGCCACTGCCCGGTACCGCCAGCAGCAGCACCGACCCGTCTACCGCCTGCACCGCTGTTTCCTGCTGCGCATCCAGAGGAATGGAAAATTTCGTTTTAAATTGGGAAAAATCCATGTTACACTCCGCGTTCTGATGCCTTTTTCAACAGAAAGACATAGGTATTCTCATCAGAGTGATCCGGCGAAAAGGTATAGTGCAAGCAGGAAAAGGTTTTGAGTGCCTCCGGACTTTCCGCGTGGGTTTCAGCCAAATGGCGTACCATTTCTCCGCGAGCCATCTTGCACAGCGTCCCTTTCTCCACGATTTTACCGTCCTTCTCCTCCCCGAATACACAGGTGATAAACTGCGTTCCCGGCTTTTTATGGCGCGAGACACAGACGCTGTACTCCTTGGAGGCGAGATTGATGATGCAATCGGTTTCCTGATACAGCTTATCTGCAATCTCTCCGCGCCAATAACCGTACAAATCCCTCGCCCCATTGGTTTGCAGCTTGGCCTGCATCTCCAGTCGGTAGGGTGTCACCCCGTCAAAGGGGCGTAGAACGCCGTATAATCCGGACAGGATACGCAGATGCGCCTGCACATAGGCAAGCTGTTCCTCCGTGAATACGCCGGGCGCCATGTACTGATACTGAATTCCCTCATAGGATAGAATTGCCGGGGTCAGGCATGTGCGCAAATCCATGCTCTCCAGCCGCTCCACATTCTGCGCAGCGATGGCGTCATTGCACTTCCAGAGCTTTTTCAGTTCCTCATACGGCATAGATTTGAGTATTTGGTAAAGCGTTTCCGCCCTGTTGATAAAACAGGGCAGATCTTGCCACGAAAGCGTATCCGCATCTACTTTCATCTTTTTCGCTGGTGAAATAATAATCCGCATATTCGTCCTCACGCCCATAAGCCAATCCTGCAAACCGCCAAGCACATATTCCCATGCACGATCATCCTACTTTACCCCTTGCATCACGCTTCAGCCAAATACCCCAGAATTTCAGCTGCATTGGTATCCGGCTTCACCTTGGGCATCACCTTTTCAATCATTCCCTTTTCATCGATCAGGTACGTTGCGCGCACAACGCCCATGCCTACCTTACCATAGAGCTTCTTTTCCTGCCAGACGCCATAGGCCTGAATAGCTTGCAGTTCCGGGTCGGAGAGCAGCACAAAGGGCAACTCATACTTCTGTGCAAATTTGAGATGCGAGGCCACAGAATCCTTACTGATGCCAATCACCACGACGTTCTTCTCTTTAAACGCTTCGTAATTCTGTGCAAAGGCGCAGGCCTGACGGGTGCAGCCAGGCGTATTGTCTCTGGGATAAAAATATAAAACCACTTTCTTGCCCAGAAAATCAGACAATCTGACCGCATTGCCATCCTTATCGGGCAGTGTAAAATCCGGGGCTTTTGTACCAACTTCCAGCATAATAATTCTCCTTTTTCATCTGTTTTTCTTTTGCATAGCATCACGTTTTGCAGCCTGTATCCCTCATACCGCAGCCACACACTCCCATATTGGCGCTGCGCTTATATACAGCACATGCTATTGGTTTGGCCGCGCACAAACGTCTCATTTCTTCATATTGATAGACGAACAGGACCGCCGATCGTTCAGCAGTCCTGCTTGTTCCTATGTGATCCCCGGCCTCAGTTTTCCAGCGGCTTCATGGTCGGAATTTCAAGGGAGAGTATCTTATACCCTGATTTAACCTCTCTTTTCCTTACTTTGTTAATCCAAACCGTTTTCATTAAAGTACATAACCTCACATAAGATGTCATAACTTTATTTGGTTTGTCGTAAAAATTGTCGTAAAAAAACGAGGGTGTTTTCATTGTCCAACGATTTAGGACATCGTTTCAATTCTTGCTATAACCCAACATAGTTCAAAATAAGTCGCAAATCAGATTTTTTCAAAATCCTACTTTACTTTATTTTCGATTAGTTTCGTGGGGGCTTTGTGTAAGAATTGATGTAAATGATGTAAATGCTTTTATCCACCAACTATGAAGTCCGTATCAATTTAATCTGTCAAACCGACACTTTATTATACTCATTTTTGAAGTAGGAGTCAAGACCTTCAAATTCGGACTTCCTCAGCTCCTTTGTTACATCGGTATAGATGTTGAGCGTAGTTGAAATATCCTTATGACCGAGCGTGTCCTGAATAACCTTAACATTTACCCCTGCTTCGCACATTCTTGTTGTGAAAGTGTGCCTTAAAGAATGGCAGCTAAAATGCGGGAGCAATACTTCTGCATTTTCATCTTTCAACAACTGCTCATCGTTACAGTCACGAATAATACGGCGAATTGCTTTGTTGAGGGTTGCCTGATGTTGCGGCTGACCGAAACGGTTGATGAAGATAAAATCGGTGTATCCGTCAACAGTCGCTTCACAATGAAGGTCAAGCAATTCCTGTCTTTCTTTTTCCATTAAAAATGCTTCTTTGACGAAACCGAGCATAGGCACTTTTCTTCTTCCTGCCGGGGTTTTGGTTGTATTAACATTGAAGTAACAGCCACGCTTACTGCCCTCGGTACGGTGGTCGTAGTAAACCAGCGTGTGGTTCACATCAATGATACCTTCTTCCAAATCAATATCGCACCATCTTAACCCTGTAACCTCACCAACACGAAGTCCCGTCCCAATCATAACCGCAAACACCGGATACCAATACTTTGATGTCGGAGAGTTTTTCAGATAGTCAAGAAACAATTCTTGCTCCGGCTTTGTTAAGGCTCTACGCTTCTCGGTCTGAAAACAATGGGACTGTTTCAACTCTTTAAGCACATTGTTTGACGGGTTATTCCTGATGTAGTCATCATCGACCGCCATATCCAAAATCTGATGGAGAACCGTATGAATATTATCAATGGTCGCCGGCTTCAGATGGCGTTCGTCTGCAAGGTAATTATAGAACCTCTTTATATCTGTTTTTCTCAGAGACGATACAGTCTTTGAACCTATCTGATGACGGACAAAGGTCTCATACATATACTTATAGTTTTCAAAGGTGTTGTTTTTCAGACCTCGCTTCAAATCCTTCCAAAGCTCATAAATGTCATTGACCGTTGTGTATCGAGCTTCTGCCTTAATGCCATCGCTCTTGTCTTTTGCGATTTGTTCCTCTTTATATCGCAGTTCATCAAGTGTCTTGGCATACACATAACGCCTTTTGTGGTTGGCGTCCGTCCAACTGAAATGGTATGTACCATCGGCTCTCTGTGATTCGCCTGTACGAAGCACTACTCTTGATTTGTCTTTTCTTTTTGTTCTTGGCATAACTTTTTCCTCCCTTAAATACAAAATTGCTTATCAAGATAATCAATAAACTTGTCTCGGATTACACAGACCTGAACACCGTTAGTGACAGCAAAGGGACAATCGCCCCTCATTATGATTTGCCTGATTTTTGTCCTGCCGATACCGGTGTACTCAGCTGCTTCCTCAACCGTTAGAACCTTCTTCTCCCAAAAGGGAGCATTTTCTTTTCGCTTATCAAGTAAGACTCTGTAAGCTAAAACATCGCTGTCCATAAGCCCTCCTTCCTATATTGAGTACATTTTCTCAATGTACTCATCAAAAACTCGTCTCTTAATTGCATACGGCGGCGGCCAGCGGCCGCTGGTGCGGAGCAGAACGGCCGCGGTGCGGTCTGAGTAACAGCCGCCACTAACAACTTGATGTAGTCCAGATATTCTCCATAATGG